>CAZNRF010000021.1:371-16731 GCA_964575075.1 uncultured Spirochaeta sp.
AGTCCTCACAGTTTCATTGGAATTAACCAGGAAGGCGACACGTGTGTCATCAATACCACCGGAAATGACCAGGTGCACGTAATACTTCGGGGCGGGCGCGGCGGCCCCAACTACTACGGGTGGGATATCGTACGCGTAGAAGAGATGTTGCGACACAACAACCTGCCGTACAACATTCTGGTGGATTGTAGTCACGGCAACAGCCAGAAGGACCACCGGAACCAGCCCAAAGTACTCCGGGATATCGTCACGCAGCGGCGAGAAGGCCGCCGATCGATCACCGGTTTTATGATCGAGAGTAATCTCGTTGCCGGTCGGCAGGACCTGGCCGGATCGGTGGACACCCTGGTGTACGGGCAATCGATCACCGATGCCTGCATTGGCTGGGATGAGACGGAAACGTTGCTGCGATGGTCCGCGGAAGAACTAAAGCGGGGAGGAATCGGATGAGCACGGTACGAGAGCGGGTGGCGCGCGCCGCCGAGGCGGGCCTGACGCTGCGAAACCTCGATAGTGCCGCCCGGGACGCCGGGCTGGAGGCGATCGCTGCGGCGTTGGAAGCACGACGGGATGAGGTTGCCCGGGCGAATGCGCAGGATCTCAGCGCGGCTCGGGAGTCGGGGCTGGCGCAGCCGCTCTACAAACGGCTCACCTTCGACGAAAACAAGATCGGCCAGGCGATAACCGGGATTCGGTCGGTGGCGGCGCTCCCGGATCCGGTTGGCGCCGTGTTGAAGCGGCGAGAGCTGGACGAGGGCCTGATGCTGGTGCAGAAATCTACGCCCATTGGGGTCATTGCCATGATCTTTGAATCGCGACCGGACGCTCTGGTACAGATCGCCGGCCTGGCACTAAAGAGCGGCAACGCCCTCGTCCTGAAGGGTGGATCTGAAGCAGCGGAGAGTAATCGCACCCTGGCGCGGATCATCGCCGAGGCCACCGAGCAGGCGGGCATTCCCGCGGGATGGATTCAGTTGGTGGAGACCCGTGCGGATGTACAGGCGCTGTTGGAGTTGGACGATCTTATCGACCTTATGATTCCCCGGGGCAGCAACGAGTTTGTCCGGTATATCATGGATCACACCCGGATGCCCGTGCTGGGACACGCCGATGGAATCTGCCATCTGTATCTGGACGCCGCCGCTTCGCTGGAGAAAGCGATACCGATCGCCGTTGATTCCAAGACGCAGTACGTGGCGGTGTGCAATGCGATCGAGACGTTGCTCGTTCATGCGGAGTCGGCGGAACGCGTGTTGCCCCCGGTGGCCGCGGCGCTGCGCGAGAAAGGGGTTGAGCTCCGGGGTTGCTCCCGGAGTCGATCGTACGTCGCTGATATGCAGCCGGCTCAAGACGAGGACTGGACCACCGAGTATCTGGATCTGATCCTATCGGTAAAAGTAGTAGACTCCCTCGATGACGCGGTGGCTCACATCAATCGCTACGGAAGCAGTCACACCGATGCAATCGTAACCGACGACGGGGCCGCGGCGGAACAGTTTCTTAACGGAGTGGATTCCGCCTCTGTGATGTGGAACGCCAGCACGCGTTTTGCCGATGGGTTCCGTTATGGTCTTGGGGCGGAGGTGGGTATCAGTACCGCCCGTATCCACGCCCGGGGCCCGGTTGGTGTCGAGGGATTGGTCACCTACAAATGGGAAGTTCACGGCCAGGGGCATGTGGTGGATGACTACAGTAGTGGTCGGAAGGCGTTTACACACCGAGATCTGCCCCCCTCATGAGATCCTTCGCAGATGTCCGGCGGGTGGTGGTCAAGTTGGGTACCAACGTGCTCACCAAAGACGACGAACTGGACCGCGAGTTCGTCTACGATATCGCTCGCCAAATAGCGCACCTTCGGGATCGCGGGCTGGAGGTGTGTCTTGTCAGCTCCGGAGCGATCGGATTGGGTGCGCGGGAGCTGCGGATTACCGGGCGGGTACAGGATGTGGTCCTTCGCCAGGCCTGTGCCGCGGTGGGACAGCCGGTGCTCATGCAGGTGTACCGTGACGCGTTTGCCGCACAAGGCATTACCGCCGCCCAGACGCTCATTACCCGGGAAGCACTGGACGGAAGATTCAGCTACGTTCGTCTGAGAAATGCGGTGGAGCGCCTCCTGGAGCTGGGAGTGGTGCCGGTGTTTAACGAGAACGACAGTGTCGCCACCGCTGAGATCGGCACAGCCTTCGGTGACAACGATCAACTGAGCGCCTTAGTGGCCAGCAAAGTTGATGCGGGTCTTCTGGTCCTGTTGAGCGATGTGGATGGGTACTACGATCGTGATCCCCGTCGACATAGCTCCGCGGCCAAACAGGATATGGTGGAAATGGTGGGACCGGAGATGATCGAGGCAGCCGGAAAGCCCGGGTCCGCCCTGGGTACCGGTGGTATGGCGACCAAACTCAAGGCGGTGCGTATCGCCGCTGATGGGGGGTGCCGAGTCGTTTTGGCGCACGGCCGGGAGGAGAACATTCTCCCGAGAATCATGGCCGGGGAACCGGTGGGTACGGTCTTTGCATCCCGGCGGAAGCTGAGCAATCGAACGAGGTGGCTCCTCCACAGCGCACCGCGGGGTACGATTCATGTCGACCCCGGGGCGATGGACGCGATCCGTCGTCACAACAGCCTGCTCCCCACCGGTGTTGTGGCGGTAGACGGCAACTTTGACGCTGGGGAAGTAGTGCTGGTCAATGATCGGGCAAAGCTGGTGAGCGCGTTCAGTAGTCGTGAACTGAGCTCCGTGATCGGCAAGCACTCCTCGCAGTTGGGGGGGATTCTCGGTCCCAACGATGAGCGACGTGTCGTTGCCCGGCCGGAAGATATGGTCTTTTTCGACGAGGATTAATCTCGGATTGACGGCCTTGATTCTCAACTCGTATTCTGAGATAGTACCGTTTCAGCCGATTTCCGCCGGAAGGCGTTGAGATCGGTTAATCCGCGAGAACAAGGAGGGTCGTGTATGGCAGGAAAAATTTCAAAGAACGCACGGCGCGAAGGCGCCCAGGAACTTATGAGTCGCTGGGGCGGCAAGATCGTAATGAAGAGCGTATTCGAGAACGGAAAAATGCGCCATTTTGCGGTCTGTGAGAAGACCGGCAACCAAGGCCGACGTCCCAAGGACTTGATGTAATTTTTACATCGTTGTAACGATACAGTTGTTGCCCGCAGCCTGTGCTGCGGGCTTTTTTAATCGTCCTTCCCAGACCAGGGTCGCGAGGAGCGCAACGTGGTTCTTTCAGGTCGAGAAATCCGTCGGAATCTTGGTGATCAGATCGTCATCGATCCCTTCGATCCCGGTCAACTCAATCCCAATAGCTATAATCTCCGCTTGCACCATGAGGTGCGCGTGTATGACGAGGATCAGTTGGACATGCGTAAAGAGAACACTTCTCATCCGATGGTGACTCCCGAGGAGGGGCTCCTGCTGGAACCGCATCGCCTATACTTGGGGCGTACCGTGGAATACACCGCCACGGATGGATTTGTGCCGATGTTGGAAGGGCGATCCTCTGTTGGACGGTTGGGTCTCTTTGTGCATATCACCGCCGGCTTTGGTGATGTGGGATTCAAAGGGTATTGGACGCTGGAGATGTTTTCAGTGCAACCGATCCGAATCTACGCCGGCGTTGAGATTTGTCAGATATTCTACCACACGATTGAAGGCGATTATGATCCATATACCAGCGGAAAGTACCAGAACAACCACGGCATTCAGCACAGTCTTCTCTTCAAGGACTTTCAGGACGGCAAGGACTCCTAGCCCGCAAACGAGTCGGTGCGAAAGGTAGGGGCGGTACCGGCGCTGCACGGCCCGCGGGGTTAGCGCTGTGCCGGCTGCCACTGTTGGTTGCGCAGTTCCAGGTCGTATTCTTCACGGAGGACCGTAGCCAACCCCTCAGAGAGCCGGTGCGCGGTAGGCTGAATCTTCTGTGCGTCTTCCAGTGAGAGGCCGCTGGTAAGGAAGCTTTCCAGGAGCATCTTCGCGGCGAGGAATCTGCGGTACTTATCGATGCCGAAGATAACCACATCATCAAGCATGCCGATGATCTCCCACGTTACCTGCTCCGCCTGGCTGTACGCACCGGCGTCTTTGTTCTGGTCGGAGATGCGCATCGGAAGATCCGCCACGATCTGGTCCAGGTTTGGCACCAGATAGTCCAGATTAAACAGGCCGCTGGCGCAGTTAAAGAGTATCTTCTTGCCGCGCTCTTCCGCCGCAAACACCTGTTCCTTGCTGATCGCGGGACCGATGTCCCCACAGGTGAGCGCTCCGTTCTGGTCATACACCAGAATACCGCCCTTTACGTCCACGGGGGTGCGAAACGCAAAATCAAATCCCGCCTGAGCCCCGCGCAGGGCGAGGATCGCCAGAGAGACCGGCTCAATCGTGAACCCGATGTTATCAACGTTGCCCATGTAGACCATCCGCTTGCCACGTTCTTTCAGTGAGCGGTAGATGGGTGCGAGAACCTGGAAGTTCTGACCGTGGCCGCCGGGGAGCCCTAAGGGCTCTCCCGGTTTACCCCAGGCGTTGAGAAAGAACCGCTTCGGGCGGCCCTCATCGGAGTGGGTCATCGCCGCCAGGAGGGGTTGCACCGCGGAGGCGGTATCCAATGCGGCGGAGCGCTGGGAAAACCGGCTGAGATAGTCACTGCCCTGATAGCGTTCGTAGGCGGCACGGAGGGCGTCGTCCGTAAACAGACTGGTCATCTCCACAAAGGGGAGTCCCGGTTCTAATGGATCTCCGTTGGTATCGCGGGGCGGCGTAACACCGTGTTCCTTCGCCGTCATTCGGTACCGTTCACCCGCTTGCAGGACCATACGGAACTTGAGCTCCAGAAAACTCGCCCCGGGAGAGCCATCGGGGTTGAGGTAGGCCGGGGTGATGCCCTTCGGTTTTCCCTGCACCTCCTCGCTGAGCCGATCGAAGGGCTCGCGATAGAGCTCAAAGAGCTCCTCGTTATATGACCGGTTCTTGTGAACATCGGCGTAGCTCGTGGCACTGCCGCCGTTGAGAACGCCATAGGACAGGTATGGATAGAGCAAGACTCCGATCACTTCCAAATCAGCATCGTCGAGATGGCGGACACCGTCTTGAACCGTGCCGAACCGATCGGCGGGAATCTCCGGCGCAATCTCCTGCAGGCGGCGGTGATACGTATCATCCGGAAGATCCAGAGCTGAAGCGGTACGACGGTCGATGATGGTAGACCCGTCCATTTCCGGTATTCCGCCGGCTTCGAGAGGGAGTACGCCGTCATAGGCGCCGCGGTTGAGTTCCTTCAGGATTTCCTGGGAACGGTGGACATCGATGCCGAGTTGCTCCATCCTGCTACGGGTTGCTGAATCCACGGTATGGGCGTCGTTCGTGCTCATGCACCTATTGTACCGTGCCACCGGCGACCTACCAAGGGGAAACGGGCTTTCGCTTGAGGAATGGCGTGTTCTCGGGTACACTTGGCCCACAGGCGGAGGAACTATGGACGGTGATAAAAAGTACCGGCTTGTCACGCGAAGTGATTTTGACGGTCTTGTATGTGCAGTGCTCCTGAAAGCCAAAGGTCTCATTGATGAGATCAAGTTTGTGCACCCCAAGGACATGCAGGACGGTTTGATCGCGATTTCAGGTGACGACATCACCACCAATCTTCCGTATGTGGACGGGGTATATCTGGCGTTTGACCACCACTCGTCCGAGATGGAGCGGGTTGGCGCCAGGGATAACTACATTATCGACCCTGACGCCCCCAGTGCTGCTCGGGTCGTGTACAACTACTACGGCGGCGCCGAGGCGTTTCCCACGTTGAGCCCAGCTATGCTTGAGGCGGTGGATAAGGGCGATGCCGCCGATTTCACCAAGGAAGAAGTGCTGGAACCGGAAGACTGGAACTTGCTCAACTTCATTATGGATGCGCGAACGGGGTTAGGGCGCTTCCGAAATTTCAGAATTTCGAATTACCAGCTCATGATGGACCTGATCGATTACTGTATCGATCATGATATCGACGATATATTACGGCTTCCTGATGTCGCGGAGCGGGTGGAGCTCTACTTTGAGCACAAAGAGCGATTTAAAGAGCAGGTTTCTCACGCTGCGCGCATGGACGAGAACGTGCTGATCGTTGATCTTCGGGGAGAGGAGACGATTTACGCCGGCAATCGCTTCGTCAAGTACGCCCTATTCCCGGACTGCAACGTATCGGTGCAGGTAATCTGGGGATTCAAACGGCAGAATACCGTCCTCACCGTGGGAAAATCGATTTTCAACCGAACCTGTCCCGTTAATATCGGCACGCTGATGCTCAAATATGGTGGCGGAGGCCACGCTAACGCCGGTACGTGTCAGGTTCCCAATGATCAGGCTGAGACGGTCCTGAACGAAGTAGTCTCGGCCCTGCAACGGACATAACGACAGCACCACAAGGAGCACCTAGGAGCATGAACGGCACGCTCAATCAACTCGAGGCGGGGGAACAGTCTGCTCGCCTCCAGGCCCTGAAGACCGTTGTCGCGGAAAACATCGGGGGTATCCGCGATGTAGCACCATCGGAAGAAGTGAACAATCACGTTCATACCCATTATTCATTCAGTCCCTATTCTCCCACTACCGCGGCGTACATGGCGCGCAAAAGCGGCCTCATGGCAGTTGGCTCGGTTGATCACGATTCTATCGGTGCGGCGGAAGAACTCACCGATGCGGCCGCCGTTCTGGGCATTGGATCCACCGTGGGGGCGGAGCTCCGGGTGAGCTTTGGGGAAACCAAATTCGGTGAGCGTCGTCTGAACAACCCCGACTCTGTAGGGATCGCCTACATGGTGTTGCACGGCGTTCCGCGGAGCGGAGTGACCCGCCTTCGCGCCTACCTGGAACCGCTGCAGCAGGTCCGGCATGAGCGGAACCGGAGACAGCTTGACGGGCTTAACGCCATTCTGCGGGGTGCCGGCATTGATCCACTTGACTACGATTCAGATGTATTGCCCCTGAGTTGGGCCGACCGGGGGGGAAGCGTTACGGAACGGCACCTCCTGTACGCGTTGGCGATTCGTTTGGAAGAGATGTTTGGGCGCGGCGACGCATTGGTTTCCACTGTGGAGCGGGAACTTCAGGTGCCGCTTGATGATCGACGAAAACGGGTTCTTACCGATCGTGACAATCCCCATTACCTCTACGATCTGCTCGGCGTATTCAAAGGCGATTTTCTCCAGCGGTTTTTTGTGCAGCCCTCGGATGAGGAGGCTCGACCGGTGAGTGAGGTGACAGCGTTGGGTCGGGAAATCGGTGCCCTGCCGGCGTACGCCTACCTTGGCGATGTGACCGATTCGCCTACGGGGGACAAAAAAGCGCAGAAATTTGAAGATAGTTTTCTGGACGAGTTGGTCCGGGAGCTTCCTGCTCTGGGGTTTCAGGCGATTACCTATATGCCGCCGCGAAACACCAAGGATCAGTTGCGCCGCGTCCAGCGTCTGGCCGAAGCTGCCGGGCTTCTCGAAATCAGCGGCGTGGATATCAACTCGAGCCGGCAGGTATTCACCTGCCCCGAGGTGATGATGCCGGAGTTTCGCCATCTCACGGAAACGACGTGGGCGCTGATCGCCCACGAAAAACTTTCCGCAGAGGATCCAAGATACGGGCTGTTTCATCGGGAAAACCCCTTTCACCTGCGGCCGCTTGCTGAACGGGTAGGATTGTATGCGGGTATCGCCCGCCGCAGTGATCTGCACCGACCGGACTCAATGCTCGCCGATGCCCCTGCGCTGGACTAAGATGGGCTGAACCGACCAGCACGAACCCGAGCGAGCAGGAACAAGCGCCAGCTCGGCCCGGCTCTTTGTGGAGCCCGTGGAGCCCGCTGTAGCCCCCTGTCGGCTCCTGCCGCCGTCGGACGCCGTGCCGAGGTTTAGCGGAGCATCTCCTGGCCGCCGGTCACCGGAAGCGCTTGGCCCGTCTCGTAAGGCTGCTCCACGACGTACATAATCGCCCGGACAACGTCGGCGCCGGTGCATCCGCGTTTCATCGGAACCCGAGCCTCGTAGGATGCCCGCACATCCTCGATCGTTTTTGCCCCCGGTACCTTACCGGCCCGAAGGTACTGTACAAAGAGTCCCCGCTCCGGATCGCTCCATAAGGGGCCATCAAAAAAGTTTCCGGGACAGATCGCGTTGACTTTCACGTTGTCCTCTATGAGTTCCAGGGCAAAGCTCTGTACCAGCCCGATGCCACCGAATTTGCTTCCCGCGTAGGCGCCGTTTTTGTTGCTGCCCACCAGCCCACTCTTGGAGTTGATCTCAACGATGTCGGTCTGGAGGGGGATATCAGGAATCACGGTAGCAGCGGCGCGATTCTGCACATCCAGAACCGATGCGCAGTGCTTGGTCATCAGGAAGAACCCCTCGTAGTTGACCCGAGTAACAAACTCGAAATCCTTGGTAGCCAGCTCTTTCACGCTGCCCGCTTTGAGGACGCCCGCATTGCTTACCACAAGATCGAATCCTCCGTACATCGTGACTACCAAATCAACCATATCCCGTACCGAGTCCTCCCGGGTCACATCTACCGGTACCGCCCAGTGAACCTCTCGCTGAAACTGAGAATTGAGCGTTGCCGCGGCGGACTGGGCCCCTTCGAGGTTGAGATCCGCCAGTACCACCTGTGCACCGGCAGCTGCCAGCCCGCGGGCGATTTCGAACCCGAAACCTTGTGCCGCTCCGGTAACGATCGCAATGCGGTTGTGCATCACCAGATCCCGCGAAGTTGCCGCCGCCGTCACGGTGTCACGATCGGTGTTGTTCCGGGAGGGCGAAGTCGGCGTTGCAATATCCAACTGATCCGCGGCCGGTCCGGCGAGAATAACCTGTTCACCCACCACGATTCGGCGGGGATGGCTCTTTGTCTGGGATAGATGGTGCTGATAGTGTTCAGCGATCTTCACCGGATCCGTCACGTCCTCTTCTAAAGTGAGAATCTCCGCCGCGTTTTTTGATTTCGACAGAGCGGGCTTTTCTGTGGCCGGCAGAACACGGAAGGTCCGGCATCGCGTACCGTTCCAGCTGGCGCCCCGAAGCGCCGGAAGTACTGCGGTCAGATCGGTAGGTCTGCTGGTAGGCATCACACGCCTCTCCGGTAGCGCTTGAGGAGCTCACCGTTGGTCTGCACGGTGGAGACGGTATGGTTGGGGAGCGGAACGATCTGTTCGTGAATGGCATCCAGAATCCACTCCGCCTGGGGAAAGAAATCGTCTTCCAGCTCTACCGCGGGAGTGATCCAGTTCCGCGATCCCACCACCACCGGCGGAGCATCGAGATAGTCGAACGCCACGCGTCCCACGGTACCGGCGATGGTGTGGAGAAAGCTGCCCCGTTCTACGGCGTCGGAGGCCAGTACCAGCCGGCCGGTCTTCTTCACCGACTCCACGATCGTTTCCACATTGAGAGGATTGATAAACCGGGCGTCAATGACCTCGGCGCTCATGCCGTAGGTGTTCTCAAGGGTCTCGGCGGCTTCAACTGCCCGATACAGGGTTGCCCCGATCGTAACGATCGTGACGTCACTGCCGGCTCGCTTGATGTCCGGTTCGCCTTCGGGTACTTCGTAGTATTCCTGGGGTACACCGCCCTCATGAAAAAACTCACCGATGTCATAGATCCGCTGACTCTCAAAGAACACCACCGGGTCGGTGCCGGCCAGCGCAAGGTTGAGCATGCCTTTGGCGTCGTAGGGGGTTGCAGGGAAGTATACTTTCAGGCCGGGGATATGGGAGGTAATACTCGACCAGTCCTGGGAATGCTGCGCCCCGTACTTGCTGCCCACCGATACGCGCACCACCAGCGGCATTTTGAGGACGCCGGCACTCATCGATTGCCACTTCGCCATCTGGTTGAAGATCTCGTCGCCGGCGCGGCCCATGAAGTCGTTGTACATCAGTTCCACTACTGCCCGGCCCCCGGAGAGGGCGTAGCCGACGCCGGTCCCGACGATGGCTCCCTCGGAGAGGGAAGAGTTGAACAGTCGGTGGTAGGGGAGGGCCTCGGTAAGGCCCCGGTACACCGCAAAGGCGCCGCCCCAGTCGCGGTTTTCTTCACCGTAGGCCACCATCGTGGGATCTTTGTAGAAGCGGTGAATCATCGCCTCGAAGAGGGCGTCCCGCAGGGCGAACACTTTCACCTTGGAGACGTGCTTGCCGTTGGCGTCGATCCCGAAGCGTTCTTTCTTGGCGAGCTGCTGTACCCGGGGATTCTCTTCCAACGAGAGCAGTACCTCCGGTTCCCGCTCCTCAAACGCCTCCACCTTCTCATTGGAGAACATGTAGCTCGAGATCTCCTCGCCGTTCATCCGGGGGCTGATCTCGAGGTCCGTCGCCAGGCGCATCGCCTTCTTGAGTTTCTCTTTGATGCGGGCGTCCATATCGTCGAGTTCGCCCTTCTTGGCAACCTTGTGTTCGGTGAGATAGGAACGGTACGAGGCGATCGCATCGGCGTCTTTCCACAGCTCCACCTCTTCCTTGGTGCGGTACGAGGAGGCGTCGGAGGGGCTATGACCGCTTACCCGGTACGTGATCGTATCGAGGAGCACCGGACCACGGCCTGCTTCCAGGATCTGCTTCTTCCGGGCGATCGCGTCGGCCACGGCCAACGGATTGTACCCGTCCACCCGCTCGGCGTGCATGTTGTCGGGATTGACCCCGGCGCCCATCCGCGCCAACACGCGAAAGCCCATCGTTTCTCCGGTAGTCTGTCCGCCCATACCGTAGAAATTATTAAAGAAGTTGAACAGCATCGGCGGGGCGCCGCCGATCTCCGTGTCCCACAGCGTTTGGTACTGCTCCATGGCGGCGATCATCATCGCCTCCCAGGTGGGGCCACATCCGGAGCTGGCGTCACCGATGTTTGCCAACACGATACCGGGTTTGCGGTTAATCCGTTTGAACATCGCCGAGCCGGTGGCGATATCAGCGCTTCCGCCCACGATCGCGTTGTTGGGCATGCTGCCGAAGGGAGCGAAAAAGGCGTGCATCGACCCCCCAAGACCGCGGTTAAAGCCGTCTTTGCGGGCAAAGATCTCCGCCAGCGTCCCGTAGAGGACAAAGTCTTCCGCCAGGTCCGTAATCGATTCGGGTCTACCGTCTCGTTCCACCACGCGCAGCGTGTCACCGCCGAGGTAGTTCTCCATCGTGCTCTGCAGCGCGCTATCATCCAATTTGTTGATCGCGCTGTAACATTTGGCGAGGATCTCGCCGTGGCTGCGGTGGCTGCCGAAGAAAAAGTCTTCAATAGTGAGGTTGAGCGCCAGCCCCACCGCCGCACTCTCTTGGCCGATAGACAGGTGGGCGGGACCGCCGTGGGAGTACTCGATTCCTTCCCATTCACCGGTCATCTTAATGCTATTGAGCATGTTTTCGAACTCGCGAATGGTGGCCATGTCGTAGTACACCTGCTTGAGGGTGTCATCTCCGTAGGTCTTTCGCTCCGCCGCGATATCGGGCTGATACTGGTTGACCGGTATCGGCGCAATCTCGATTTGTTGCTTCTTACGAACTTCCTGGGGGTCGACGATTTGTGTTTTCGGCATCTTCTGCTCCTTGAAGGTGATCTGATTAGTGAAGGGCCCACGCCGCATCCCGGAGCGCCTCGCTCACGGTGGGGTGGGGAAAGACGACTTCCCGGATGTCTTCGATCCGGAATTCCTGTTCTATCATTGCCGCGGCGCTGTGGATGATTTCCCCCACGCCGCTGCCGAGCATCTGTACTCCCAGCAGGCGCCGGGTAGCCCGATCGGCGACGATCGTCACGGTTCCCCGCTCCCGGGGATGCTCCGCCAGGTAGCGTCCGCTTACCTGCAAGGGAAGCGTCTCGTGGACCGCGTCGAAGCCGGCGTTCGCCGCTTCCGTGGGGTTGAGGCCACACCCGGCGACCTCCGGCGAGGTGAACACTACCCAGGGGATCGCGTGGAAGCGCATGCGATTGGGCCACAGCGCCCGACCGGATGGGGCGGTGTCGTCCCGGAACATGTGGGATACCGCCACCTCACCCATCCGGTGGGCGGCGTGCGCCAGCAGCATCGTGCCGGTAACGTCGCCCGCGGCGTACACCCCGGGCAGGTTGGTCTGCATGTACTCATCCACGGTAACGCCGCTGCGGTCGTAGTCGAGGCCCGCAGTGTCGAACCCGGCCCCCTCCACGTTGGGCGCGCGCCCGGCAGACAGCAATACGAGGTCCGTTTCGATCGTCTCGGTTGCATCCGGCGTCTCGGTGTTCCCGTTGCTCTCGGGGGAGTTCACGGGGGCGATGGTGACCTGAACGGCTGCGGCCGCATCCGCTCCTCCGGAAACGCTCGTCACTCGCCGGCCGAGTTTGTACGTCACGCCGGGAATTTGTTTGCGCAGGGATTGTGCCACGGTGGGTTCCAGCATGGGGATGATCTCATTGGTCATCTCGACTACGGTTACCTCGGTGCCGACGGCGGCGAAGTACGACGCAAACTCCATCCCGATGTAGCCGCCACCGATGATGACCAGCCGTTTTGGTAGCTCGGCGATTTCCAGAACTTCGCTGCTGGTGAGTACCTTGGGATGGTCTTCAGTTCCCGGAATCGGGGGCCGGATCGCTCTCCCGCCGGTGGCGAGCAGGACGTACTCGGCGGAGAGCTCCTCTCCGTCTACGTCCACCCGTCCCGGGCCCTGGAGGGTGGCGGTGGCGGTGCGCACCTCAACGCCGTGCTGTTTCATTTGGGCCAGAATTCCCTTCTGCAGCGTCTTAATCGTTTTGGCTTTGTGGGCCATGGCGGCGCCGAGGTCATATCGCACGTCCGAGGCGGTGACGCCGAACGTTTCTGAACTTCGCGCCTGGTGGTACAGTTTAGAGCTGTAGAGCAGCGTCTTGGTGGGGATACAGCCCTCATTGAGGCATACGCCGCCAATTTGACCACGCTCAACCAGAAGTACCCGCTTGCCGCGTGCTCCCGCCCGTTCCGCAGAAATGTATCCGGCGGGCCCGCCGCCGATGATAATCAGGTCATAATCTGCCATGGTATCTTCCTTTCCGGCTCAGCGGGCCATCAAGAGATCGAACTCTGCTAATCGACGGCTGAGGGTCTGCAGAAAGCGCGCTCCCGGCGCCCCGTCCACCGCCTGGTGATCAATCGTCAGAGACAGTCCCATATGCGGGACGTGCTCTACCGATCCGTCACGACCTTCCACCGCTTTGAGGTTGATAGAGTTGACACCGAGGATTGCAACCTGCGGCGGGTTAAGTACCGGGGTGAATCGCTCGATCCCGAACGCCCCCAGGTTCGTCACGGTAAACGTGGCAGGTGCCAAGTCTTCACTGGTGGCCTTGCCGTCGATCGCCCGCTGCGCCAGTTCCTTGATCCGGCGGCTAAGCTGCGCCAATGATAGAGTGTGCGCGTTCTGCACGGTCGGCACCAACAGACCCCGTGGTGTATCCACCGCAAAGCCTACGTCGACGCCGGAGAAGCGGCGAATCACGTCGCCGGTGAAGTGCGCGTTGAGATCGGGAAATTCCTCGAGAGTCTGCACCACCGCAAACATCACCATATCGTTGAGATTCACGCCGCCCAATCCGAGTTCCTCGCCGGACTGTTTGAAGCGGGCCCGAAGCGCCTTGAGGGCTCGGGCATCGGCGGAGGAGTGCAGTGTCAGCTGCGCGGTGTTCTGCAGCGAGGCATGCATCCGGTCGGCAATAACCCGACGGACGCCGGAGACGGAGACCTCGTCCCGGATCGTAGTGGCGCCCTCTGTGCGATCAGCGGCTGGTGATGACGACCGTGGCTCCTGAGAGGCGGCCCGATCCGCCGTGGTAACCCGTCCGCCAACGCCGGTGCCGGGAGTACCCGCTGCCGCTCCCCGGGCGGAGGCGGTTGTCTCCGCGGCGGCGGACAGAACGTCCCGCTCGATGACGCGACCTCCAGGCCCTGACCCCGAGATGGTGCGGGGATCGATCGCCCGTTCCGCTGCGCGCATCCTCGCCCGGGGGCTTACACCGCTGGTGCCGGACACTCCACCGCTGGTGGCGAAAGCGCCGGGGCTCCCTGGGCCGGGGCTCTCTGCGCCGGCGGCTGCCCTCGGCGCAGAATCGGTATCACCGGCGGCACTGCCTGGAGTCGGTGATGGAGCCTCTCCCGAGGTGGGATGCGGTCCACCCGCAGCTGCACCCCCTCCCGCGGCTTCCGTGTCGCCGGAGTGGCCGGTATCCCCAAGGTCTACACGAGAGATGTCTTCCCCGGCTTCACCCACCACTACCAACGGCGATTTCACCGGAACTTCGTCACCCGCCGCGGCAAGCAGCTTCAGGACCGTTCCCGCAGCGGTGGACTCAACTTCCATCGTGGCTTTGTCGGTCTCCACTTCGCACAAAACCGATCCTACTGATACGGAGTCGCCCTCTGCGACGTTCCAATCCAAGAGTACAACCTCTTCAACTGAGTTTCCCTGTTGTGGGAGAACTACTATCTCTGCCATTTCTTTTCCTCCGTGGTATGTCGTATGGAAGGGATCAGTTGGGTTCAACCCGAACGACGTCGACCCCCGCCTCCGCGATCTCCGCCACCGCGGCATCGGTGATACCGGTATCGGTAACGATTGTGTCAACGCTCTCAAGTGCCAGAACATGGACAAAGCCGGTGTGGTTCCATTTGCTGCTGTCGGCGAGCACCACGACGCGATCCGCCTGGGCCGCCATTCTCCGAACGATCTCGGCACCTTCTACCAGGTGTGTCGAGAGCCCTCTCTGCACGGAGAACCCGTCTGTGCCGACGAAAGCGATTTTGACGTGGAACTGATCAAGTATCGAAAGCGCCATGGGGCCGACGATGCTCTCGTTGGCGGGGCGGTACTCGCCTCCCACCAGATTGACGCGGAGGCCGGGGTTGCCCCGGGCGTGCGCCATTGCGAGGGTATTGTTGGTGACGATGCTGACGTCCCGCTTTCCCAGGAGGTATCGCGCTACCATGGCGGTGGTTGATCCCGCCTCGATCATGATGGTGTTCCCGTCTTCTACGAGGGACGCCGCGTAATGGGCGATCGCCCGCTTCTCATTCTGGTGCGTCTGTTCACGCTCAACGATTTCAGGGTGAATCGTTGGGATAGCGCCGCCCCGCACGCGGTAGAGGTATCCCTTTTCCGCGAGACCGTTGAGGTAGCCGCGCATGGTCACGGAAGAGACGTCCAACTCCTGCGCCAGGTCGGTGACGGTGAGATTTGGGTCACCCACGAGACGCGTGAGAATCTGCTGTTCTTTTTCGTTCAACTGGGGAATCATTGGTTATACGCAAGCCTTTCAAAACCAAAGAATAAGCTAAAAGAAAGTCATGCGCAAGTCTTTATGCAGTTCGGCGCACAAAAAACCCCGGTTTCGGGGGAAACCGGGGGGTACAACCTATTCTACCACGCCCTTCTTGAGAATGATATTGGCGTACAACGCCGTTTCACCCGTTGCCACTACCGCGTAGGCACTGCGGGTTCGCTCATAAAATGCGAAGCGCTCGACCATCTCAAACCCTTCCGTAATTCGCTCCGGCTGATACTTCTGGATTACCGCGCGGTAGTCTTCCCAAATAGTGGGTTGGGTATCATCACCGGCCACAACCTGCATCAGCGCCGCCGGCTGGGCGACAAAGCGATCCAGCGGAAAAAGTGGCAGCAACCCCTCGAGAATCGCCGCCACACCGTGGCCGTCGGCCCGAACGAGTCGTTGCGACATAGAGGCCGCCGGGAAGTTGCCATCGCCGATCACCAACTCGTCGCCGTGGCCCATTTCCGCCACGATTTTCAGCAGCTCCGGACTGAGAATTGGAGAGATTCCATGCAACATATCATGACCCCTTATAGAGTGGTCCAAAATTCTCGCAGGCGCGGAAATCGCTTCCTTCGAGGTCCATACCAAATGCGGTCCACGCGCTGGGTCGGAAGAGGTCTTCCTCCGGAAGGTTGTGCATGTATACGGGAATGCGCAACATACTCGCCAGCGTGACCAGGTCTTTTCCGTAATGACCGTACCCGATCGCACCGTGGTTCGCTCCCCAATTGGCCATGACGGTATACACATCCCGGAACCGCGGGTTGTCCGCCAAACGCGGCACAAACCACGTGGTGGGCCAGGTGGGGTTCGTGCGTTGATCAAGGGTATCGTGGACGTCCTCTGGGATCTCCACCGCCCATCCTTCAGCAATTTGCAGGACCGGACCAAGGCCGGCAACGATATTGATGCGGCTCATGGTGACCGGCATCTCCCCACGGGTGGTGTAATCGGTGCCCCCTCCCCCGCCGCGGAAATAGCCGGTACCGCTTGGTCACCCTTCGGTTGCATCCAGACAGCGCCTTGCCCCCTCCGGGGTGATCCCCCCCCCTTT
>CAZNRF010000022.1:0-16726 GCA_964575075.1 uncultured Spirochaeta sp.
CAGATCGTTCTCCCAGAGGTATCGGCGAATCTCGCTCTCGCCGCTGCCGGCGCCGCCGGTAAAGAGGGGACTTCCGTTGAGGACGATGCCGATCCGCGATCCTCCTTCCTCCAGGGGGCGCATCTTGCTCACCAGGTGCATCAGAAACAGCAGGGAGCCGTCGGACTTGCGCGGCAGACCGGGGCCAAAGCGACCGGCAAATCCTTTCTGCTTATGTTCGTCCCGAACTTCCTTTTCCACCTTGCTCCAGTCCACTCCAAAGGGCGGATTGGCCAGCATGTAGTCGAACGTCTTGCCGGACTGACCGTCTCTGGAAAGGGTGTTGCCGGAGACGATATTGCCCACCTCGTGGCCCTTAATCAGCATGTCCGCCATGCAGATCGCGTAGGACTCGGGGTTGACCTCCTGCCCGTAGAGGGCGAGCTGCGCCCCCGGATTGTGCCCGGCGATGTACTCATCCGAGACCGAGAGCATGCCGCCCGTTCCGGCACACGGATCGTACAGGGTGCGCACCGTGCCCTGCTGCGCCAGGAGCAGATCATCCTCGTGAAACAGCAGGTGCACCATGAGCGTGATCACCTCCCGCGGGGTAAAGTGCTCTCCGGCGGTCTCGTTGGACAGCTCCGCAAAGCGGCGAATCAGCTCTTCAAAGACGCTGCCCATGTGGGTGTTGGACACCATCTGCGGCGAGAGGTCCACCGCGGCAAAGCGCTGCAGCACCAGAAAGAGCAGGTTGGCTCCGTCGAGCCGGGCGATCTGATTAACGAAGTCGTACTTCTCAAAAATGTCCCGCGCCTCGGGACTGAACCCGTTGAGATAGTTGAGCAGATTTGCCTGCAGATGATCGGCGTCGCCTAAGAGCTTCGGCATGTCGAACCGGCTGGTGTTGTACACCTTGAACCGCGCCGCCTGCCGAAACACATGATCCTTCATCGCCTCCGGCGCATTGGCGTGCTTCTCCGCCGCCGCCAGAACGTCCGCCTTGGTGGGCTCCAACACCTGATCCAGCCGGCGGAGCAGGGTAAAGGGCAAGATAACCCGCCCATATTCGGACTGCTTGTAATCGTTGCGCAGCAACTCCGCGATCGACCAAATGAGACTCGAAAGATTCGTCGCAGCCGGAGCGCTGCCGGAAGTACCGTTGGTGCTCATGAAGGCGAGTGTAGCATATCGGGGAGCGGGAGGGAGAACGGGGATATACGAGGAAAAGAGGATGGACTCGCCTGTTCAGACCGCGTGTCCGGATTGTGACGGATAACCCGGATCAATAATGGCGCTTAGATAGTCAAAAAACGCCTACTTCCGTCCCTCGAGAACCGCTCATACTCTGGATAGACGCGACGTTCTTGAATGCGGCTTCCCCGAAGCGGCACATGGATGGTAGAAAGGTGCGACGACAATCCTCTTGCCCGTCGGGACCTCCGGCGCGCAAGAACGCGCTGAGGACATTTTTGGCACTCCTGCATCGACCGCTGCTCCGACGGCTGTGGCACGCCTTCGGAAATCTTTCGTTACGACACAAGTATCTCCTCTCCCACACCACTGTGGTGCTCCTGACCGTCTCGGTGCTGACCCCGGCCAGCTATATGATCACCCGAAACCAGGTCGAGAGCCGGACGTCGGAGTTCGCCACGGTGATCCTGGAGAAAGCGGCCTTTATCTGGGAGGCGCGGATTACCGAGGTGGTGGACTATTTCATCGCGCAGTTTGATGCCACGCAGCTCGGGCGGGTGTTGCGGCAGGAGCCGGTCGATGCTTCCCCCCTTTCCCGGCTCCGGATCAACCGGGTTCTGTCCGATATCGTCACCTACAAGCAGGAGATTCGCTTCGCATTGATCGAAACCCGCGACTCCCGACGGTTCTATCACCGAAAGCCCGGGGTCACGGTGACGGCGGAGCAGGTGGAAGCCCTGATTCCCCAGGACCGGGTGCGCGCGTTGCGAGCGAGGCCGTTTTTTGCCATGGGGCCGGAGGATACGGTGGTGATGAGCAAGGTGCTCTACGACCTGGAGACGACTGAGTATCTGGGCATCATGACGGTAGGTCTCGACTACGGGACCTTCTCGGCGGTCTTTCCGGACGAGGAGGATCGCGCTCTGGGCAACCTGATCATCCTGGACGCCACCACCGGTGAGCCGGCGATTCACTCACCCGGAGCGGCGAAGCTGCTGCAGTCGGGCCGGACAGGCACGGTGGCATTGACGGACTATGTGGTCCGGGAGATTCGCACCGGCGACGGGCGCTGGATTCTGCAATCATACACGGCGATACCCGATATTGTTCGCCTCTCCCAGGGCGCGGTACCGTTTATTCTGATTGCCACGGCCCTCGCTTTGGGGTTGGCGATCTGGCTCAGCGCGTACCTCGCTCGCCGCGAGACGGTGCGCATTAGTAGCATTAAGGACCACGCCCAGCAGATCGCCGGGGGGGATCTATCGGTGGAGCCCCGGGACGGACACATGGATGAGCTCGGGGAGTTGGCCGGCGCCTTAGGCGATCTGGCAGCTCGGATCGCCGAGCTGGTCGAGCGCCTCGCCTCTGAGCGGGCTCGCCTCAGCGAAGCGAAGTACCGGGCGGTGCAGTCGGAGTATAGCGCTCTGCAGTCGCGACTCAACCCCCATTTCATCTACAACTCCCTGGAAATGGTTAACGGCATGGCCAAACTGGGCGGTAACCGGGAGATATCCGAGATGGTGCAGCTCATCGGGGAGCTCCTACGGGAAAGCGTTCGTCGGCGGGACGCATTGATTCCCCTCCGCGATGAAATCGCCCTTATCCAGAAATATTTACGAATTCAGGAGTATCTGCAGGAGGATCGGTTGGAGACCTCGGTCCTGGTGCCGGATGAACTGGGAGACCTGCCGGTACCGACGTTCATTCTACAGCCCCTTGTGGAGAATGCGATTGTCCACGGCATTGAACCGCAGCAGGAGTCGGGGCGGATAGAAATTGAAGCCTCCCGGAGTGGCGGAACCGTCGAGCTTAGTGTTGCGGATAACGGTGTGGGCATGACGGAGCACAGGCGTGTGGAGGCGATGGAGGAGGCGGAATCGGAGGACCCCCAGCACACGAAGATGGGTTTGGCGTCGGTGGATCGCCGTCTGCGGATTCTCTTTGGAGAAGAATATGGCGCGAGGATCGAGAGCGTTGTCGGCGGCGGTACAAGGGTTACACTGGTGTTCCCGGAGATGAGCGAGGAGGCAGGATGGCCGAGCTAACGGCGTTCATCGTTGACGACAAGCGCGTGATTCGGGAGTCGCTGACCCAAACGGTGCGTTGGAAGGACTGTGGATTCACCGTCGTGGGAACCGCCGCGGACGCCGTTGTTGCCGAGGAAGAGATTCGCCGGATCAGGCCCAGCGTGGTGATTACCGATATTCGCATGCCCGGACCCGACGGGCTCACCCTGGCCACGCGGGTTCGAGAACTCTTTCCTGAAACGCAGGTAATTGTGATCACCGGGTTCGCCGAGTTTGACTACGCCCGGCGCTCCCTGAAGGCGGGGGCAATCGATATCATCGTCAAGCCGATCCGCAACGAGGATCTGGAACAGGCACTTCGCAAAGCAGCGCACGTGATCCAGCAGGAGGCGGTCGGAGCCGGCAGCGATGCGGTGCGGCTGCCGGACTATGTCACCAAGGGAAGAGCCATTGGCGCTCTGGTTCGGGCTGTACTTGTCTATATCGAGGGGCATTACGGTGAGGAGGTGAGCCTCTCGGACATAGCCGAGCTGTATCGGGTAACTCCCAGCCACCTGAGCCGTACCTTCCGTCGGGAGACGGGACTCACGTTCCTGAAGTACCTCACGCGTCGGAGAATGGAGCACGCCGTCGTGCTGCTTAAGGACCCAGGGCGACAGATCGGCGAGATCGCCGCAGAGTGTGGTTTCCACTCCGCGGTGCGCTTTGCCAAGCTCTTTAAGCACCAGTACGGGGTCACTCCAAGCGAGTATCGCCGCAGTCGAATCGGCTGAACGATCAAAAACCGCCGATAGATAATCAATTTGTTGGTACTTACGCACCGTGCGACCCGGGCCTACGATTTCCCTATGCAACATTCACAAGGAGGAATCGATATGCGAAATGTAATTCGTACATTGTCTGTCATGCTGATGCTCTTCGTGGCGGTTTCCGTGTATGCCAGCGGAAGCGCCGAGGAGTCCAACGGCACAACCACCATCACCCTGATGCACTACATGGGCGAGCAGCAGAAGCAGGACGGCCTGCAACAGATGATCGACGGCTTTACCGCCGAAAACCCCGATGTAGAGTTTGAAGTCACGGCGGTGGAAATCTCAAACTATCTTACCACTTTGAAGACATTGATCGCTGCCGGGGATACTCCGGATATCATGTTCGGTAAGCCCAAGGAGCATACCGATCTTATTGAGGCGGGCCATCTTGCCGATCTCACCGGCGCTCCGTTTCTGGGGAACCTAGCCGATGGTGCCGTGCCGTCGGTAACGTATGATGACAAAGTCTACGGTGTCCCCATCGACTTGCAGACGATGGTCGTGTACTACAACCAGGACGTCTTCTCCGAGCACGGACTCTCGGAACCGGAAACCTGGAGCGAGTTCGTGGATCTCATGGACACCCTTGAGGACAACGACGTGGCGCCGTTCGCTCATCCCTACAAGGATTCCTGGACCGTATTCGTTGACTATTTTGCCGACGAGTACGTCGTGCGGGAACAGCATCCTGATTTCTACGTTGAGATCGAGGCGGGCAACGCGGATTTCGCCGACTATCCCCACTTTCGCGAGGTACTGGAGCGTATGTACACCCGAGTGTCCTACAATGCCGGCGACGATTGGGGTACCGACAACGCCACCGCCCAAAACATGATGGCTACCGGCGAGGCGGCTATGTACATCAACGGAAGCTGGGCCGTAGGGGATTTCATCAACAACTTCCCTGACACCCCGGTGGGGATCTTCTCGGTTCCCAGTTACGAGGACCCGGAGATGAACAAGCTTCCCATCGGCGTGGATGACGCCTGGATGGCCGCTGCGGCTTCCGAGAACCAGGAGATCGTCCTCGAGTTCTTCGACTACATTACCAGCGCCGATGCGGCGGAAGACTGGATGCGCGCCACCAACACGATAAGTTTCTCCGACGACACCGGTGACTACGAGTACGACGCGATTTCTCAGCAGATCGTGGACAAGCTACGGTCCGGTGAGACAACCAACTTCCATGCTCCGGTGCTGTTCTCCAGTGCTCTCGAGGATGTCTACCGCAACACGATTGTCGAGTTCGCCGCTTCCGGGTCCGACGACTTCGATGAAGCGATCGAGATGTATGACAACCAGAGAGATGATGTGCTCTAGCCTCTGAGAGCTACCACTGGTCGCGCCGGTCCTGTGGGGCCGGCGCGTTTCATACCTTCTACAGGAATTGATCGATATGACTAAACACCATCGCCGGGGTACCTTTTACTTTTTGATACCCGCGTTGCTCATTTTCGTCTTTGTAGTAGTTGTCCCATTTGTCCGGGGCTTTGCGATATCCCTTACTTCCTGGGACGGGATTTCGCCGGTCATGGAGAACGTGGGGCTGGCAAACTACCAGCGAATCTTCACCACCGACGCGTTTCTCCAGCCCTTTAAAAACTCCGTGGGCTTCACCATCATCACGCTCATCCTCGACAACGTCCTCGGCCTTTCACTGGCGATGCTCATTTCAGGGCGGGGCGCCCGGGCGGGGCTCCTGCGGGTGGCGTTCTTTCTGCCCTTCATCATTAGTCTGGTAGTCGCCTCATACATGTGGACCTACCTCTACAGCTCTGTGCTCCACCCGGTCTTCGGGCTGCAAAACCCTTTGGGCAACCCCGAAACATCCAACCTGGGCATCGCTTTGATAAGCGTCTGGCGGAATACCGGCTACTGCATGCTGATCTACATCGCCGGATTGAAGTCCATTCCGGGGTCACTCTACGAAGCTGCCGAGGTTGAGGGCGCCGGCGCGGTGACGCGGTTCTTTCGCATCACTTTGCCGATGCTCATCCCGAGCTTGAGCATCTGTGTCACCCTGATTTTGGCCTGGGGCCTGCGGGAGTTCGACACCGTCATGGCCGCCACCGGCGGTGGGCCCGGTCGCTCATCGATGAGCATGGCGTTCTACGTTTACAAGACTACGTTTGTCTGGGGTAAGGCAGGTTACGGACAGGCAGTGGCGGTGGTGATGATGGCGTTCATCGTTCTGGTTTCCGGGTTTGTGGCCCGGGCGTTTCGCTCGCGGGAGGTGGAACTATGATCATGTCCCGAAGGAGAATCGCCACCCAGCGGGTTATCGGCGTGACGGTGCTTCTGGCGCTCCTCGTCGTGTTTCTTGCGCCGTTCTACGTGCAGCTGGTCTACGCCTTTAAGACGCGGCCGGAAGTAGCGGCCACAGGCCTTGCACCGCCGACAAGCCTCAACTTTGTCAATTTTCGCAACGCCTTCGACGGTACCAATCTGCTGCCGGCGTTCTACCGAACCACCATCGTCACGATTGCGGTGGTGCTGATCCTGCAGATCGCCGGAGCGATGGCGGCCTGGGCGTTGGCGAGAAACCGAAAACGCAAGAGCTACCAGGCGCTCTATTACGCCTTCCTCTCGGCGATTATTCTGCCGTTTCAGGTGGTGATGTTGCCGCTCTACGTCCAGTTTCGGACCGTGGGACTATTGAACACCCTGCCGGGCTTGATCTTGGGAATCGCCGGCTTCCAGATCGCGTACAACGTCTTTCTGATGACCGGCTTCATTTCCACCGTGCCCATGGAGCTTGAGGAGTCGGCGCTGATTGACGGCGCAAACCTCTGGACCATGTTCTGGAAGGTGGTTTACCCCCTGTTGAAACCGATTACTCTGACGATGCTGGTGCTCAATTTCCTGAGTGCCTGGAACGACTTTATGGTGGCGGTGGTTATCGGCTTCAAGGAGGATGTGCGCACCTTACAGTACGCCCTCTATATGTTCTTCGGGCAGTACTCCGCGCAGATCCATGAAGCGTTTGCCGCCTTCTTTGTGGCGGTGGCGCCGGTGGTAATCCTCTACCTGCTGTTGCAGCGCTACATCGTATCGGGCCTCACCACCGGGGCGGTCAAAGGATGAGTGAGGAATCACCGCGGGCCGCATCGGCCACGTCTGCCGGGCGCCGACCGTTCAATGAAGCGCGGTGGATCTGGACGCCCGAGGCGACACGGGTGCAGGATGAATGGGTGCTCTTCCGGCGGACTGTGAGCCGGGCCGAGCTCCGCGGTCTGTCGGGTGCGGACGACGCCGCCCGGCCCGGCCCCGGTGGCGCGCAGCGTGTGCTTTTGCGGGTTACGGCCGACAGCCGCTACCGGCTCATGATACAGGGACGACGGATCGGCGAGGGTCCGCCGCGATCCTGGCCGGAGGAACTCTTTTATGACGAGTACGACCTGACCGACTCAACCGCCGAGACTGAGGATCTGGAGATCGAGCTTCTGGTGCGTCACTTTCATCCCGGGACGGGCTACGCCATTCCCGGTGCGCCGGGGTGCGCGGTGGAGGCGGTATTGGCCCCGGATTCGGACGCACTGGACGGCGCTGAGCAGGTAGTCCTGGTGAGCGATGGACGTTGGCGGAGTGCGCCGCACCCGGGGTATGGCGAGGTTACCACCAAGGCGGCCAACGCGTTGCCCTACGCGGAGGTGTACCGCGCCGATCTGGCAGCAGATAGCCGTAACTGGCAGTGGCGGGACGCTCTTGACCAGGGGCCGGCGGTCACGGAAACCCGACAGATCGTGGCCCAGGACATTCCGGATTTGGTCGAGGAGACGCTGCCCGCTCCGAAGCTCGTGCGCTGTCGGCGGGTGAGCAGCCCCGGCATCTTTCGCTCGGTAAACCTGCGGCCCCTGGTCTTCCCCGGTGACCGGGATATTAATAAGCACAAGCGGTTTAGCGGATTGCTTACCGTGGAAATCGTGAGCCCCAGCAGCGGTCACGCGGCAATTGGATTGACGATTGATCCCCACGACACCGAGGCGGTGACGTTGATCCTGAGCACTGAGCGGTGGACCCAGGTAAACGGACGGACGCATCCGGTAGCGCTTGAACCGGGCTCCAACCGTCTTCTGGTTCCCATAACCGGCGAATTTCACGATCCCGCGTTTCATTTTCAGTTCGTCTTGCCCGAAGAGGCCGCGCTCGGTTCCTTCCGGTTCGCTGGTCCCTTCACGCGATCATCCCACGTGCAGGTTTCAGAGCCGGTACCGCCGGCGGCGCAGGAGACGCTCACCGTGGATGAGGTACTGGCGAGGGGTGAGGCCGACGGCGGAGAGGTCCCAGCTGAGCTGATTTCTCTGCACCACGTCGCCTGGGAGCGGCTTTCCGCCAATGGTGAAGAAGAACCGTGCCCGCAGGTAGAGCTGCCGGCTCAGGTCGACTGGGGGCCAGGGGACGGTTATGAGATGATTTGGGACTTCGGGAGGGAAGTCTCGGGATTTCTCTCCTTCGAGATCGATGCCGAACAGGGGAGCGTGGTAGACGTGTTCTGTTTCGAGTCGATGCACGACGGGCGAATCGAGCATACCTACAGTCTCAACAACTCCCTGCGCTACGTCGCGTCCAGCGGCCGGCAGTCGTACGACTCGCCGATTCGCCGCGGGTTTCGGTACGCCATGGTGGCGTTTCATGGATCCCAGCAGCAGGAAGAGCGCCGGACGGCCACGCTTCTATCACTCTCGGTGCGCGAGATCTTGTATCCCCGGGAACCGGAGGCGCGGCTGGAAACCTCAGATCCGCGGATTAATGCGATCTGGCAGATCTCCAAGCGAACGGTTGCGCTGTGCATGGAGGACACCTATGTGGATTGTCCCGCCTATGAGCAAACCTACTGGACCGGCGACGCCAGAAATACGGCGCTCTACTCGTACTACCTGTTTGGGGCGCAGCAACTGTTTCTGCACGGCGCCCGGCTCGCGGCGCGCTCGCTGGACCGTTCGCCTCTGATCGAGTCGATGATTCCCTCGGCGTGGCAAAACGTCATACCCTCCTGGTCATTTCTGCACGTCATTGCCGGCGCGGAATACCTCTTCTACTCAGGGGATCCGGAGCGATTTCGAACGATCTACCGATCGCTGATGACCAACATGGAGCGCGCCGCCGAGAACCGGCAGCGCATGGACGACGGATCGCTGCTGTTTGGCATGTATGCCTGGAACATGGTGGACTGGGCGCCGATGGAGGTGCCGGACAACGCAATCGTGGCGCACCAGAACGCGCAATTTATATGGGCGTGCCATGCCCTGTCGCGAGCCTGCCGGCAGGTCGGAGAAAAAGTGGACGCCGATCGGTTGGAGACGTGGAGAGACGAGGTTCAGCTGGCGGTGAACACGTGGTTTTGGGACGAGCCCACCGGCGCGTACCGGGACGCAGTGTACCGTGACGGCAGTTTGGGAACCACCTTCTCGGTACAGACCCAGCTCTTTGCGTATCTGGCCGGCGTTGCGGACCATGAGGGAGGCGACCGGGGACAGCGAGTCCTTCCAAAGATCCTCACACCGCCCCCCGGTTTCGTGCGTATCGGGAGCGCCTTCGTTCACCACGTGTATCTGGACCTGTTGGACCGCCTCGGGCGCCACGACGAGCTCATGCAGGAGATCAGGAACATCTGGGGCAACATGCTCGACCACGGTGCCACCACCTGCTGGGAGGGATGGAGCCTGATCCTCGGCGACTACACCCGTAGCCACTGCCACGCGTGGTCTTCAGCGCCGGCGTATTTCCTGCCCACGGTGATCCTGGGTGTTCGCCCGGTCAGCCCCGGCTTCCGGACCGTGGAGGTGCGTCCGATTCCCGTGGGGCTGGACCACGCGCAAGGAACAGTTCCCACCCCTCAGGGCCTGCTTGAGATCGCTTGGACCGCTGAAGACGGCGTGCTTTCGGTCTCAGTGGCCCATCCGGAAGGTATGGAGGTGTCCGTGGTGGTCCCGGAAGGCTGGGTGAAAGGTACGGTAGAGGTTTCTATCCGGCACTAGTGGGGCCGGCCGGCCGTGCCATACCCAGAACGAGCATCATTCCTGACTCAACCTCTTCGAGTAAGCGTTGCTCGATGTCGGAGATCTTCTCAATCAGTCTGTGTCGATCAATCGCGGATATCTGCGACGTGACCACTACCGAATCTTTGGAGAGGCCCGTCGTCTTCTGTTCACATAACACGTTTCCGGGAGCTTCAGCTAACAGGAGGTTTGTCGAGAATGGAACAACGACGGTCGTCCTGATGGTGCTCCTATTGAAGGTATCATCCTGAACCACCAATACGGGCCGCTTGATGCCGGGCTCACTCCCGAAGGGAATACCGAAATCGGCCCACCAGATCTCACCACGAGTCATTTCGTGTCAGGTTCCTCACGGACTCCAATCGAGCGTTCGAAACATCCTCAAAGTCATCCGCCGCTACCTTCGAGGAATGCCCATCGACCGAGCGGTTCGTTCCGCTTTATGGTACAGCCGATCAGTCAAGGAGATCGCGGTTTTCATGCCCAAAGCATAACCGTGGTATAACTAACCGTTGAAGCTGCGTTTCATCCGGGGTGGCTGCGTCGAGCGGCAGTGCGATAAGCAAAATGCACTGCCGCTCTGTACGTAGGTGGCGAACTATGGCATACGCGATGAAGCCGCGCCGAAGATTTTCCGCCAGTATGTAGTCGTTCTGCACGATCTGCCAACTACCGAAGACGACTACCAACACCCGTCCAATTGCAAACTGCCGACTTGCAGTTTGAGGTCTACTGCTACCGCTCGCTGCAACTGGAGGCAACTGGGTCACATAATCATTAGCAATTAGTAACCACTTACGTAGGGATAATAGTATGCGATTGGAGTCGGATCTTCACCAAAGGTGAATACAGGCGTCACACCGATAAACTGAGCTACATCTTCTTTTGTATCGGCTACACCCCGCGTAGAAGCATCGGTTACTACGATTTGGATTTCCTGACCAACGGTCAGCGTTCCGACCGATGACCCGTCGCTCGGGAGAATCGGGCGTGTTCCCGATGAGGGATCAATTGTCGCGTCATCAACCGACAAGTAACTCATTTGCGTGAGGCGCTCAGCCAACGTGACGGCTTGGCCGGCGGTATCTGACGCATAGAACTGCCCTGGCTCGAATGTAACCTCAACTTTATGAGCGTCGAAGGTGATAGAGTCATTAGACGCATCGATTATGTCAAAGTGTACGTCTGGTTGCTCTGGGGGAGATTGCCAGTAGACATCGCTGGCCTGGTCGCTGGCAAATAGATAAAGCTCAGCCGTTAGGGGTTCCTCCAGCGTCGGCTCATCCTCCGTCGGTTCGTCATCGAACGCTTGGACTCCATACTCATCATCCATGAACTGTGCGTACTCCTCAGGCGTAGCGTCCAGGGTGAGATTGACGGTTTGCGTCTCGCCGCCAGTGACTGTGGCGGTCGTAAATCCTATATTGAAATCGGGACTGCTTTCCGTTGCGGTATCAAAGCGGCCGGCATACACCGTGACCAAGTAGGATTCGCCGGCGCGGAGACCTGAGAAGTTGCTGGAACTCCCGGTGGCTTCGCCGAGATTGACAAAAGCTGCCTGGAGTTGGACGTCCGGAACCGACGCGGTGATGTCAAACGACTCGAAATCGCCGCTCTCAGTAGTTGTCGCATCCTGAAACGCTTCCTGGAGTTCCCGATTCGCTTCGGTAATAGCACTCTCCGCCGTTTCCGGGTCACCTTTGAGGAGGCTCTCCGAGGCGATCTGCGCGAAGAAGAACGTATCAGGGTCGTCTTCCGCCGACGCTGTTATTTCTGAGCCAGCGAGAGTTTCGCCGCTCACGGAGATGGTGATAGCCCCCTCATCCTGTGGGGGCGTCCAGTAGCAGCCCGCCAGGGCGGCTACGAGGAGTAGTGCGGTTCCAATGACTGCGGCGCGGCCGATGTGGCGCCGCGTTGTTGATGTGATATGCATCATTCCCTTCCTGTATCAAATTCCCAGTTAATGGTGAGTCCGCCGGTAGTCGAGTCGGACGAACCACTCGAAGCGGGTCCTTCGTCATCCCCCTCATCATCCGTGGATACGGTCACCCGCGTGCCCGACTCCGACTGTTCCGCCGGGGTGGCTGGGGGCTCGTCGCCGGTGGTGGTGCTGGATTCGCCGCCGCCTACCGATACCGTTTCGTTGTAGCGGTTGGAGAGGGAGACGATGCCGTCGGAGACTTCCAGGTTGGCGCCGTCAAAGCTGAAATCCGTGCCGCGGACGGCGGCTACGGCGATGGGGCTGGAGACGCGGAACTCGGTGTCCCGGTTCTCAGAGGAGCGTACTTGGGCGTTGACGCGGCCCACCTGCAGGTGGAGGTCGGTGCGGTCGGTGTCCGCTTCTTCCAGGAGCTCATCGATGCGCATCCGCGTGAGGGGTTCCACTTCCAGGCGGCTGTCGCCGATGGTGATCTCGGCGGAGGCGCGGAAGCTGGTGGAAATGGTGGCGCCGGTGGGGACGCTCTGGCCCTGTTCCGCGGGGGTCCACTCGCCGCCGTCATTCAGGCGCACCTCTACTTTGCCGTCGATCTCGGAGATGACGGCCTCCAGCGCCGCTACCCCGAGTAACGGTACGGTCATGAGCACCGCGGCGATAATCGCGCGGCGCAGCGTTGTGTGTGTATTTGTCTGTACCATAGGGTTCATCCTCATTGTGCTTAGAACGATGCCGACACCTGCAGACGCAGGAGATATTCCGGGTCCCGCTCATCGGAAAACGCTCCCGAGGAGCCGGAGGCGGGGAAGAATGCGCCGCCGTCCATCGAGACGCCGAGATCACTGGTGGCGCGCCACCCGACCTGCGCCACCGCTTCCGTTCCCAGGAGGGCGCCGCTGCTGGTCTGGGAGGCGCCGAAGGCGTCAACCGGCTGGTCCGTGTCCACCCGGTACATCATCCGCCCGGTGAGGGAGGTTTGTATGTCCCGCAGGGTCCGCCGGGGGGCGCCGGCCAGGGGCCGCAGCCCGTAGGAGAGCTCGCCGTAGGCGATGTTCTGCCGGGGCAGCTCGGCTACGGTGCCCACCGTTTGCTCGGAAATGCCGGTAAACCGGTCCGTATCATCGCCAAAGCCGCTTGCTACCACACCGCGCAACGCGATGCGGGAGGAGTTCCAGTCACGGCGGAAGTAGCGCAGCTGGGCATTACTGAGTATACCCACGGAGTCGCCGCCGTCGAAGTCGGCGTAGGATACGGTGGCTCCCACGCTGTGGAACAGGCCCGGAATGATGGGGCCGTCCACGGCGGCCCCGCCGTAGTAGGAGTCGATCGTGACTTCATCGTTTTCCGCATCCCGCAGGTCCCACTGGCCAATTCCGTAGAGTCGGACGGTTTGCCGGAGGGCCACCTCAGGAACCGACAGTTCGCCGAAGGCCATGACCCTCTGCGGTCCGAAGAGCTCATCGTCATCGGCGGCATCTGCGATGTCCGCGGGACTCACCCGGATGGTGGAGACGGGGTTGAGAATCAGGCCGGAGTAGCCGGCGCCTGCGCGCACGCGCACGCCGGAGGTGGATACGGAGGCGTTGACGCCGTCCAGGGTGTCGTTAACGAGTCCCGGGTCCGGGGCGGCCAGGCGAAAGCGTCCCGCCCGCAGGCGAAGGACCGATGCCGGGCCGAGGATCTGGGGCACTCGAACGTCGGTGTACATCCGCTCCAGGTCGAACAGGTACGGCCGATCGTCGGTCCAGGTGTAGCTGGGGCGGATTACCATTTCGATGGAAGAATCGGTGCCGATCTCCGCGAAGCCGCGGGCGGTGAGAGCCGCGGTAACGGACGAGGAGAGATCGTTCTCTTCCAGGTGGTCGGCAAAGCGGCCGCTGCCGGTACCGTTAATCGTTCCCGACCAGGTGAGCTCCTGCGCCGGGGCGGTACCGACCACGAGGGCCACAAAGAGGGCGGCCAGGAGTGGCGCGATGAGGCGGCGGCCCGCCGTTGGGCGGATGTGCGTGTGGTGTCTCATCGGAGCCTCCCTTGTTCATCGAGGGTAAGCACGCGACCGATGAGGCGCATCGCTCGCTCGCCGGAGATATCCATGCGGGGATAGGCGCGGCCCTGAATGACATCGCGAAAGGAGAGCTCCCGGGCGGCGTAGCGCGGTGAGGGCACCAGGGTGTACATCATGCCCCCGGTGATGCCGAAGGCGTCCATCGCAAGCAGCGAGTACTCCCCGAGGGTTACCGGCTCATCTACGCCGCGGCCGAGGGCGGCGGGGCCGGACTCAAAGCGATCACGGGCCTCCGCTACGGTGGCGCTTTCATCCAGGTCTCCGCTACCCAGGAGAAGCAGGTAGGCGGCGTTGCCGTAACTGATGCGGTCCTGGGCGAGGACCTCATCCACAAACTGGTTGGATTGGGCGGTGGCCGTAGCGAGGCCCACCCCAACCAACAATACGAGGGCGATTGTTATCGATTTTGGTTTTATACATCTCACAATACGTGTAAGCCTATCACATTTCTGAGTGATTTACAGAGGAAATTAGCGGGGAAACCGAATCGTAAACGATGTCCCCGGAGATTCCGAACCGATCTCGAGGGTGCCTTCGATCTGCTCCGTGAGCGCTTGAATCAGGGTCATGCCCAGGGAGTTGCTTTGCCCCGGGGAGAACTCTGCTGGGAGCCCCACCCCGTCATCCCGAACGGTGAGCTCGACGGTTGGTTCGGCGGTGTCTGAGCTGGGATCGCAGGCAAAGCAGATGCGGATCGTCCCGGTGCGGCCGTCGGGAAACGCGTACTTCAGCGCGTTGGTGACAAGCTCGTTGAGGATGAGGCCTACCGGGACCGCCCGTTCCATGCCGATTTCAACTTCGGGTATCTCGGCATCGATGGTTATCTGTTGGCCGACAACGTAGGTTCGGGAGAGCTCGCTGATGAGGTCGTGTACGAAGGTGTGGAAATCAAGACTATGCTGTGAGTCCGACCGGTAAAAGAACTGGTGGACGAGCGCCATCGATCGGATGCGATCAAGCGACGCCTGGAGAGCCGCCGCCACCCGTTCGCCGGGTATACCGCCAAACTGCAGGTTGAGGACGCTCATAACCATATTGAGGTTGTTCTTCACGCGGTGATGGACTTCCCGCAGAAGCATCGCTTTTTGCTCAACCGTCCGAGTGAGCTCATCCTGTAAGGACTTCAGGTGTGTTATGTCCCGGCCGGATTCGATGATGTGGGTTACCTCGCCATGTTCATCCAGAATAGGAAACGCCGAGACGGTAAACCATCGCTCGGGATTCTCCGGGTTTGGATAGGGAACCACCGCTTCCTGAGCTGATCTGCTCTTGAGCGCCTCTCGCACCGGGCAGCTGGCACAGGGGACGCGGCGTCCGTAGATCGCCTCAAAGCATCTATGGCGGACAACCTGCTCGGTTTCACCGTACAATTGCCGGGCCATTCGGTTAGCACGAACGATGCGGTAGTCTCGGTCCAGTACAAACAGCACATCCCCGGTGTGATCGAAGATCGATTCCAGAAAGGCGTTGCTCAGCTCAAGCTCCCGAGTCTGCTTCTGAACCTGCCGCTCCAGGTGCGATTGGTAGCGTAAGCTCTGGATGCGTACCGCGATGGTACTGGCCACGTTGTGAACCGCCGCTGGAAAGGGCCGGAACGCGTCAGCGTCGTCGAGGACAAGCGTCACCCGTCCGTAGTCGGAATCGCCGGAGCGTAGCTGCACCTCATAACTGGATGTGCTGTCGTGATCGCCGCCCCGTGGGGCGGTAACCGGGGACGTATCGGTTCCGGTAACCTCGATGGTGCACGCTGAAACGCCGGGAATACTCTGCAGGGCCGCCGTAACAAATTCGATGAGTTTTGTCTCATCGGCATAGAAGCTGATGAACGTCCCCGTGGTGAGTAGATCATGTAGAACGGCGGAGGTATCCCGCGGTGTGGGAGCGATAACAGCTACTCCTGGAGGATGTAGTAGGGGTTCTTCACCAGTTGATCATTCATCACCATGTACGGGTGAACCTGGAGCGCCTGAAAGATCGTTTCTCCGGAGAATAGGTTCGCATTGTACTGGCACATCGCGGTCACCGGATGGGTCTTTACCACGGTGTTCACCGCCGCCTCATATTCCATGAGTCGGTCCGCTCCCGGCACATCCCGCAGTGCCCAGGTCATCTCTCCGGTGACACGACAATTGGGATAGCCGGCCTCGCACGCCCGGGTCCAGGTATCTCGGAGGGTGTTGCACATACGGTCGGGATCAAACACGCCGTCAGGGTAGTAGGTGTCCGCGGTGCTGTGCAGACCGAGGGCTGCGGTATCAATGTCCATGCCCTGTAACCATTGCTCAACTTCTGACGGATCGGCGGTATCGGCGAAGTATCCCACCTGCTCGCCGGAGAGCAGTCCGCTTTCCACAAATCGTCCCACGATTCGCGTGCGTTCCGATTCGTCGCGAAACACCAGACATATATGTGTTCCGGGAAGAAAGTGCTCTTGAGAAAACCCCACGTCGATTCGCGCATGCATATCACACATCGCGGTACCTCCTGTCACGAGTCAGCCATCGGTAACGTATTAGGACACTTTTTGATGGGACCGCCGGGCGCAGCCCGGCACGGACGCCCGAGCCTGCTCTCTTTAGTATAGTCGATTTCTCGCGGTTTCACACAAAAAGCCGCCTCACGAGACCGTGGGCGGCTTTTCGCGCGGGAGCCGAGCCGGCTCCCTTCCAGATGAAGTGTCTACCGGTGGTCGCCACCGCGATTGGGGCGCGCTG
>CAZNRF010000023.1:0-16640 GCA_964575075.1 uncultured Spirochaeta sp.
GCGCGGTGCGGATATCAACAACATCCTCGACTTTTCCAGCGACTTTCCCAGCGCCCACGTCTTCCGGCTCGAACGCAACTACCGGAGCACGCGGGCCATTTTGGACGCGGCCAACGCGGTCGTCGCGAACAATGAGAAACGCCTGGGCAAGAACCTGTGGACCGCCCAGAAGTCGGGGGCGCCCGTCCGCTTCTACCAGGCGGAGGACGCGACGGACGAAGCCCGCTACGCGGCCCGAACCATCGGCGCGCACGAGGCCCCAGCGTTTCTCGAGACGAGCCAGTCGACCGGCAGGATTGCAGTGGTCGAAGTAGCGAATGATCCGGTGGTTGCCCCCCTGAAACACAACCTGCGTGCAGCCCACACCTCGGCGTTACTGATGGTCCGGGTTCCTACCGAGAATGAGCGTCAATCGTTCCTGTGTTTTCGCGCGGCGAATCCGCATGGGTGGAGTTCCCACGAGTTCCTCACCCTGGAAGAACACGCCAACCTCCTGGCGCTCATTCTGGCAAACGAACAGTCTCGCCGTATGATGGAAGCGGCCAACGCGTCGCTGGGTCGATCGCTGGAAGAGAAGAATACCCTGCTCAAAGAAGTGCACCATCGGGTGAAGAACAACCTGAATGTGATTGTGAGCCTGCTGAGACTTCAGGAAGACAAGATCGACAGTGTAGAGACCGCTCGCGACGCCTTTGAGCAGAGCCGCAATCGGATCTTTTCTATGGCGCTGGTGCATGAGTCGCTCTACCAGTCGGACAACCTGTCGGAGATCGACATGGACCACTATATTCGCGACCTCATTCAACAGCTTGGTGAGACGAGCATCACCGGACGCCGGATCGAGTTCAAACTGGAATTGGAACCCATTCGCCTGGATATATCACGGGCCATCCCCTGCGGAATCATGCTGAACGAGCTACTGACCAACTCCACCAAACACGCCTTTGGCGGGGAGGCCGACACCCCGACCGTTACCGTTGCGTTCCGGCGCTTCAGTCCCACCGAGCTGAAGCTGTCGGTGTGGGACAACGGATCGGGGTTTCCCGCGACGTTCTCCGAGGCTCACGGGTCATCTTTGGGTTTGCACCTGGTGCATCTGCTGGCCGCCCAGATCGATGGAACACTGAACATTGACTCCACCAAAGGCACGCACGTAGAAATCCTGATTCATGACGAGCCGAGCACGGGGGCACCTACCGTGGCGCAGTAGCTCCGGACGATGGCCCGGGGCGCGTGGGTTCCGGAGGAAACACCTCGGTGAGATTGATCACGATCCGGTTGTTGATTCCAGCGGTGAGGGTATCGGCCCTGCCGTACACGCCGACACGCCGGTACGAACCGTCCGTCTCCTGCTGGTAGACTTCAATGACTCGCTCATCGGGATCCACGATCCAGTATTCTCGGACACCGCTGTCCCGGTAGAGGTCAAACTTGCGCCCGCGATCATGAAATCCACTGTCCGGGGAGACGATCTCGATCACCAGGTCCGGCGCTCCGGTGATTCCCTGTTCAGTCAGCTTGTCCGGATCGCATATGATAGTCAGATCTGGTTGAACGACTGTTGGCCGGTGGTCATCCTCGTCCGGCGAAAGCTTGACGTCGAACGGCGCGGGGTATACCTCACATGGTGTGTCCCGCAGCGCGTGATACATCTGTCCATTGAGGGCGCTCACGATTCGTTGATGCTCCCGACGCGGTGCCGGACTCATGGCGTATGGTGTCCCATCGATCAGCTCCATTCGTTCCCCTTCGGGCCAGGAAAGGTAGTCGTAATAGCTGTACCATTCGTCCTTCTGCGCGAGGCTCATGCACTCTATTATAGCGCTCCTCCGCTCGCCGGCCAATCGGTGCGAACTCTACGAGGACGTCCAAGACAAATCGGTCAGACCGTGTGGTATAATACGCATACCGATCTCGTAAAAAGTAAATAAGTGGAGTTGTCCATGTCCTGTCACAAAGCCGTTCTTCGAGCGTGTTGTGCCGTCGTCCTGTGTGTGACGAGTGCGTTTACCCTTCCGGCCCAGAGTTCGTCGGCCACGTCTGACGATACGCCCTCCACCGGCCCCATTCGCGTGCACATTCTCCCCGTGACCAATCGCACCGGCGAGTCCCAGTTTGACGCTGTGGCTACCACTGTCACCAGCACCGTGTCTCTCACCCTGCGCCTGCTTGGTAATTACGAAATATCGGAAGACGAACCAAAGGGTTCTGCGGAGCGTACACCGCTGCCCACGGATCAAACCGCCCGACTGGAAATCCTCGCAGAGTTGGCGGAGACGCTGGCGGTAGAGAATATCGTTTTCGGCGAGGTGCTCCCCGGGGATCCCGTCCTGGAGATCACCCTTTCGGTCTACGACCGCCTCAGCGGCGAAATCACCCAGCAGGAACGCCGACGCCCGCAAAGCCTCTTCGGCATATTCGGCGCTACCGACGAGCTGGCGGCGGCGCTGCTCTCCGGCTTTTCCGGCCGACGCGTCGCCTTCGGGTCGATCCGGATCGACCCGAGGATTAGCCGTGACGGCGTTGACGAAGCCGGCACTGGCGGAGGCGCCGCGACCGGCGATGACGAGTTGCGTCCCCCGGACTACCGCGTCATCCTGGACGGAGAGGATCTGGGCCCCAACCTCCGGAGCATCGACTCCATTCTCACCGGTGAGCACCGCCTTACCATTATCGCCGATATCCTCGGTGAGGAGGAAACGCTCCTGGACCGGACCGTCACCGTTGAAGAGGGAGCTACCTTTGCCCTGACCCTGGAGCTGCCCGACATCGATCTCGCCGCCGAGACCGCCGCCCTGGAGCGGCGGCGCGCGCAGGAACGGCTGGACACGGCGCTGCGTGAGCTGGAAGAGGCGCGCGCCGCGATCGAACAAAAGGCCTCCTTTACCCGCTCATGGCAGGAGCAGTTCGACGAGATCGACCTGGCGGAAGAGTACTTCCTCACCGCCGATGAGTATCTCGACCCCGCCCGCATCCGGGAGGCGGCGGTCGCCGTGGCAGACACCCTCGCGGCTGCACGCATGGTCACCGGCCGCGCCTACCTTTCCAGGCGTGAGTACGACGAGGGGGTGGAGATTATCCGGACCGTCCCGGAGCTTGGCGCCCGCTTTGACCAGAACGACCTCTTTGGCTTCCGCGATGAGGTCGGCTTCGTCAACTACAACTGGAGCGAGTACGAGGTGCAGCGGGAGCGGAAACCGATGCCGTGGCTGCCCGTCTTGGTCACCGGCTGGGCGCTGAACTGGTTCTTAGGCGGCGATCATTATCAGGATGGTGGTATGCAATCGATGGCTGTTCCGTTGGTTCCGGCGCTCATGACGACAGGTCTGGTGAGTCTCTGGAACAGTAACGATTGGGACATTCCTCAGCGGCGTCGGACGGTGCGGCGCTACGGGAGTGACTTCGATCCTGCGGCTGGAGACTATCCGCCCCCGCCGTGGAACCCCGCCCGGTGGGAGGTGGTGGTGCTGGGCCATTCCGGTGGTTCGACTAACGTAAGAAAAGAGATTCAGAATGTAGCGGTCACGCCCGACGAGCTGGGATTTCCCGAGACCTATACCGTGGATACCGTAAATTTCGGGACCGGTGGTTTTCTCAGTGCCTCAGTAGGGATTCGTTACTGGTTGGACCTACACAACGCCGTGGGATTCCGGTATCGGTTTTCTTTTGTCGAAGATTGGATGAACATAGATATCGATGACGTATCATGGGGAAGCCATGGAACCTTGGTTCCCGGTACAAGCACCTTTCAGCTCGGCCTGTCCTGGTACCACACCCGGACGGGTCGGGCATTTCTGGAGACCGGTGTTACCTACCGCTCCGTTACCTACAGTGAGCCCGACTACGATGACGATGGAGATGGCCTGGCGGAGCAGATCTACGTTCCTGAGCTGCTCGGCGGGAGTTCCGCCCGGGTGGACGTTTTCGGCGGAGTTCTTGGTATCGGATGGCGCTTCGGTCGTCCACCCCGGCGGCCGTGGGAGTTTCTCTTCCAGTACCAGCTTGACCGGTACGCCTTTTCCGGTGGCGAGCTGAAAAAGCAGGGGCCTTTCTACAGTCACTCAATTCATTTCAATCTGGGACGCTCGTTCGGTATTGGCCCGTCCGTAGTCGCCGAAGTAGATTACGGCGAGTACGCCGAAACCGAGAAAGCCCGCCGAGCCGCGGAGTCGGTCTGGGAGGCGAGCCCCCTCGGGATTATGGCCGATTTCGGTGGTCTTGTGGGGTGGGGGCCCCGCCTGGGATTTGAGTGGAACGTCACCGAAGGGTGGGCGCTCCAGCTCTGGGCGCGGCAGCATATCGCGCCGGACCGGTTGGGCATCGCCCGAACCACCACCGCCGTGGACTATCTCGTCCACGATGCGGTGATCTTTCCCGGCGTCGCGGTCCGGCGCTACCTGGACAACCGGTGGTACCTGGGGGCTCAGACCGAGATCATGGCCTTCGATGATCTCCGGACTGACGCGGAGGAAGTGGACGGCACGTTGACGAACGACGGCATCGTCATCGTTCCCCAGATTGAAGGGGGGTATCGCCTGCCGATCTGGCGCTCCCTCTCCCTGGATATGGGGCTTCAGGCGGGGTTGACCGTACCCATCGGCGATGGAGTGGAAAGCGTGGTTACCGAAGATTTCGGGGAACCCGGGGCGTCCGTCGTCCAGCGCGACAGGATCGGCGTTGTTCCGTGGTACCACCTGGTGATCGCCGTGGTGACGCCGATCTTCTGATCGGCCAATGATCGTTGACTCTGACCATTTTTGTGGTCAAAAGTTACTCATGAAGACCCTGGCAAAAAGTGAGTTCAAGGCAAAGATGCTTGAAATCATGCGCGGAATCGAGGCAACCGGTGAAGAGATTATCGTCACGGACCACGGGAGACCGTGTATCGTCGTGGGGCCGTACGTACCAAAAAGGGACGTTCGGGAGGTCTTTGGCGATATGGACGGCCGGCTGATCCTTCACGAGGACCCCGATCTTCCCACGTTGGATGAATGGAATGACGCGTGACGATGCAGGCCTGCCTGACGGAGTGGTCCTCGATACGTCGGATCGGACGATCAGGGACTATTACTCCCGGGCAGTGTGGTGAGGCTGTCCGTACGGATTTTGGCTGGTAAGCACGTGGCAACGATGGCAGTACCGTTATTGCCCGGATAGAAAGAGAAAATCACCTGGTGATCGGCGTCGGTTCAGCCATGCTCGATCCATCGACGCGGAAACTCAGATAGACTGCACACAAAGAGATTGTGTTCCACCGGATAGAACGCCGTTCCCGGGATGATGACCCACAGAGAGTCCAGTTTGAGCGTTTCTGCGGCGTTGCGCATGGAACGCGTCACGGTGGGGGCCTGGCTGTATTTGAATTCGAACCCGACTCGCCTGCCATGGTCGAATACAAGCAAGTCGATCTCGCTTCCCCCGTGGACCGACCAGAAAAACGCATCGGCGACATCCAGGATATGTAACACGTGTTCCAACGCAAAGCCCTCCCAGGAAGCACCTACTTTTGGATGACCGGTGAGCTCGTGCAGATTGTGGAGCATGAGCAGGGCATGGAGGAGACCCGTATCTCGCAGGTATACTTTGGGTGCTTTGACCTGGCGTTTGGCGATGTTTTCAAACCACGGCGGCAGCTGGCGAATCATGTACGCCCCGGTGAGTGTATCGAGGTAACTGCGGACCGTCTTGTCGCTTTGGCCGAGGGCGCGACCGAGCTCCGATGAGTTCCATGTCTGGCCGTGATAATGCGCGAGCATCGTCCAGAATCGTCGCATGACTGTAGCGGGCGTACGAACGCCAAACTGAGCGAGGTCTCGTTGGAGAAACGTCCGGATGAAATCCTCCCGCCATACGAAGCTGTCTTCGTCGGAGCCGGCCACGTACGATCGGGGAAAACCGCCCCGTACCCACAACTGGAGGAGGTTCTCCCGGCCGACCTCCTCAATCCGGAAACCGGAGAGATCAACAAACTCGATCCGCCCGGCGAGTGAGTCTGATGCGCCGTCCCTCAGATACGGAGACGCGCTGCCCAAAATAAGAAAACGCGCGGGCGATCCGTCCCGATCGGCAAGGACGCGGAGCACTGAAAAGAGCTCCGGTTTGAATTGAATCTCGTCGATAACGACGAGCCCGCTCAGGGATTCCAGAACGAATTCCGGGTTCTGAAGGCGACGTTCGTCCTGGGGAGACTCGAGATCAAAAAACGTGCTTTGCCACTCCCGGGCTATTTCGCGAGCCAGGGTGGTTTTTCCGCTTTGTCGTGGACCGAGTAATGCGGTAACCGGGGAGCGGCCGATCGCGGTACGAAGTCTGGAGACGTAACCTGGACGAGAAATCATTGCGGCCTCATAAAACATGAAAAATCGGAATCATATTCCGGATATTCAAAGTATAACCCGGCGCACGGCGATTTCCAAGCCGTCGGCGTTGCGATTCGCTATCTCTGCGGACGACACGAACCGGCCGAGGCTTGTCCGGTTTTCCGAAGCGGTACAACCAAATCTCACCGCGTCTCACGCCGTGGGCCATCGCCGTCCCGCTTAACCTCAAGATTATCCGAGAGACGAGCCCGAGCAAATTTCTCATCTTTTCTCTTGACGACACGAGGAAGCGGGTATAACCTCCCAGATACAACCGGTTGCAAAATACAACCGGTTGCAAAAACGTGGAGGGAACCGATGGATCTGAACATCCGCAAACTGGCGCAACTTGCCGGCACCAGCTATTCCACCGTTTCCCGAGCACTCAACGACAGTCCTCTCGTGAAGGATGAAACCAAGCGGCGCATTCAAGAGTTGGCCCAGCAGCTCGGATATCACGTTGATTTTAGCGCGAAGAGCCTGGCCACCGGCATGCGCATGATCGTGGGTCTGATCTATCCGTTTCACTCCCTGCGCCCGTACGAATCGGTCTATACCTCTCAGGCAATCGGGCGGATGCGCCACGCCCTGGCGCAGCACGGTCTGGACGCGCTGGTTGCCGGATATGGCAGCAGTGACCGCGCGGAAGACGACATTACCCGACTCATTCGGCAGAAGAAGGTTGATGGCCTGATCATCTTTGGGTACGAGGTCTCCGAGGCGCAAATCGAGTCCCTCCGCGCGCTCGGCAGTCCCTTTCTGCTGATTAACCCATCCCCCACTACCGCCGGCGAGCTGTGCCACCAGATCCGCATTGATCATGAGTTGGGTGGCTACCTTGCCGGAGAACGCCTCATTCGCGCCGGCCGCCGCAAGCTGCTCTCAGTGACCGAGGTAGGGGAGCAGTTCCAGGTGCGCTCTCAGGGGTTTCAGCGAGCCGTGAACGAGGCAGAGCGCGCGGAGTCCAGCCGCGCCGGACAGATCCGGCGGGAAACACTCACCCTGCAGAACGGACTATTTGCTACCGCCTACGATGCGATTACACAGAATCTCAAGTGGGTATCCGGCTTTGACGGGATTTTTGTTCAGTCTGATATCAGCTCTATTGGTGTGCTCAACTGTCTGCTCGACCACGGGGTCTCGGTCCCTGAGGATATCTCGGTGATCGGCTATGACGATATCGAATGGGCGCAGTACACCCGACCCGCCCTGACCACGATTCACCAGCCTGTGCAGGAAGTGGCTCAGCTGGCAACCGAAGGGATCGTCTCAATGATCACCGGCGACCAGTCGGAACTATTCGTTAAACAACTTCAGCCGATTCTCGTAGACCGTGAGAGTTGCTGAAGAAAAAAAACGGTGATGGCAACGCCACACCTAAGGAGGATTGCATGAAACGGTTTCTATTGATCATGGCACTGACGGTGGTGTCTGCGGGGCTTATCTTCGCGTCGGGTAGTCAGGAGGCCGACCAGGCCGAGGGAGACGGGGCCGCCCAAGAGACGGTAGAGCTCAACTTCTTTCAGAACAAACCCTACCTGGATGAGGCGTACGCCGAGTTTGCCGAAGATTTTGAGGCGGAGTACCCCAACGTTGAAGTGGTGATCGAGACGATCGGTGGCGGCACCAGCTGGCAGACGATTCTGCGGGGCAAGTTCGCCGCCGACGAGGGTCCGGACATCTTCCTGGTCGAGGGACTCGGCCAGTACGAGACGTGGAGCGAGTTTATCGGTGATCTCTCCGGCGAGGACTTCACCCAGAACGCCCAACCCTTTGCTCTCGAAGGTATGAACATCGACGGCCGCCAGCGCGGTATGCCGGTGAACCTCGAAGGCTACGGCTACATTTACAACAAAGACATCTTCGACGAGGTGGGTATCGATGAGCTTCCCACAACCCTCTCGGAGTTGGAAGCGGCGGCGCAGCAGATTCAGGATGCCGGGTACACACCCTTTGCAACCGGCTATTCCACCTGGTGGGTTATGGCGCTTCACATGCTCAACGTTCCCTTTGCACATCAGGATGATCCACAGGGATTTATGGAAGACCTTACCAACGGCGACGCTACCATGGCCGATAACGAGCTCTTTCAGGATCTGCAGGATCTCATCGACCTGACGATCGAGTACGGTGAAAACAATCCGCTCACCACCGATCACAATCGCCAGGTGCAGCTACTCGCGAGCGGCGATGCGGCGATGATTCAACAGGGAGTCTGGAAAGAGATACCGATCATGGAGGCCAATGCCGACGCGAACATCGGTCTGCTTCCCATGCCGCTCAACGACTCGTCCGACATGAACCGAATCCCGGTGGGGGTACCGTTTTACTTCGTGGTAAATCAGGAGAGCTCCGCCGCCGAGCAGGAAGCCGCCACGGCGTTCCTCAACTATTTGGTCACCTCCGAGACGGGACAGCGGTACATCACCGAAGAGTTCGGCTTTATTCCGGCCTACTCCGATGTATCCGCTGAGGGGCTCGGTGGCATCGGTCAAGACATCCTCGCCTACGCCAATGACGACCGCACGATCCCGTGGGTCTTCGGGAGCTTTCCCGACGGATTTCCGGACGACGCAGGCAAGCACATTCAGGCGTACATCGCCGGTCAGGATGACTGGGCCACCACGCTGGATAAGCTGGATGAATCCTGGCAGCGCCGAGCCAACTGATAGCAGATCAAACCAAGGGTCGGCCGTGGGGCCGGCCCTATCTTTCCGCACAAGGGTGAATTGATATGAATCAGCGTACGCTTCACGGAATCAAAGATGACGTGATCTTTATGGGGCCGGGCTTTCTGTTCTTTACCGTCATCGTCTTGATCAGCTTCTTCATGGGGATTTTCTACTCCTTTACGGAGTGGAACGGGGTCAATCGGGAACCGATCTGGATCGGGATTCAGAACTACCTCGAGATATTTCAGGGTGATGACCAGGCGGCCTCCTCGGCGGTGTTTACCGCCAAGTTCACCGCGGTTTCGGTGGTGATCGCCAATATATTGGCGTTCTTTCTGGCGCTGGCGTTGGTGCAGCCGCTGAAGAGCGCCAATGTATTGCGGACGATCATCTTCCTTCCCAACGTGATCGGCGGAATCATTCTCGGTTTTGTGTGGCGCTTCATCTTCACCAATAGCGTGCCCTCCGTGGGGATGGTCACGGAGATCGCGCTCTTTGAGCTCCCCTGGCTGGGGACGCCGGGAACGGGATTCTGGGCCTCGGTAATCGTCTTCGTGTGGCAGCGTACCGGTTATCTCATGGTGATCTATATCGCGGCGCTCTTGGGTATCGATCAGAATCTTATCGAGGCGGCCCATATTGACGGCGCTTCCGGCTGGAGCATCCTCCGCCGGATCATTCTACCGCTTACCGTACCGGCGATTACTATCTCGGTGTTTCTGGCGTTATCCTGGACTACCAAGATGTTCGACGTGATCTTCTCGCTTACCGGCGGGGGGCCGTTCGGCTCAACGGAAACGTTTGCCATGAACATCTACTTTGAAGCGTTTCAGTACAATAGCTATGGGTTAGGGTCGGCGAAGGCGATTCTCTTCTTCTTTGTGGTGGCCACCATATCCACCATTCAGGTGCTGGCTACCAAACGCTGGGAGGTGGAGGCATGATGCGCCGCAGCTACTCCAAAAAGTACCTCGCGATAGAAGTGCTGGTAATCCTGGTAGGGCTCTTGTTCCTCGCACCGTTCTACTTCGTCCTGGCCAACGCGGTAAAGCCCTTTGGGGCGATTGTGCAGAACGCGGCATCCTTTCCGGAAGGGTTCTATTATGAGAACTTCACCGAGGCGTGGCGGGTGGTACGCTTTCCCCGGGTCTTGCTGAACTCCTTCATCGTGACGTCGGTGAGCATCAGCGGCATGGTCATTATGGGAGCGATGGCGGCGTGGCGTATGGTGCGCCGCCCCCACCGGGTAAGCCGCGTGTATTTTGTACTGTTCGTGGCGGCCATGGTCATTCCCTTTCAGTCGGTGATGATCCCCATGGTGAAAGTTGCCAACGTGCTCAATCTGATTAACACCCTCCACGGGGTGATCATCATCTATTTTGGATTCGGTATGCCCCTGACGGTGTTTTTGCTCCATGGATTCGTGAAGTCGGTACCCAAGGAGCTGGAAGAGTCGGCCTATATAGATGGATGCACCACGGTACAGAGCTTCTTCCACGTAGTGCTCCCATTGCTGCAGACGATGGTGGTGACGGTGATCATCCTGCAGACCCTCTGGATCTGGAACGACTTCCTGCTACCGCTCTTGGTACTCTTCCGGGAGGGACTGCATACCATTCCACTCGGTATCTTCAAGTTCTTCGGGCAGTACATGGACCAGTGGGGTGGAGCGCTGGCGACGCTGACGATGGGAATGATCCCGATCGTGGTGTTCTTCCTCCTCTTGCAGCGCTACATCATCAGCGGCGTGACCTCAGGATCGGTGAAAGGATAACGGCAGTACCGTGGGTGTCCCGAATATCCTCTATATTCACAGCCACGATACCGGGGTGGCCATATCTCCCTACGGGTATCAGGTTTCCACTCCGAACCTCGAACGGTTTGCCCGGCGGGCGGTGCGCTTCACTCATGCGTTTTCCGTGGCCCCTACCTGTTCTCCCAGCCGGGCGGGATTACTCACCGGGCGCTACCCCCACGAGGTGGGTATGACGGGCCTCGCGCACCGGGGCTTCGCCTGGGACGACTACCAGCGCCATCCGGCACCCCGCCTGTCCGGACTGGGCTACCGTTCCGCGCTGTGCGGTGTCCAGCACGTGGCCCCCCGGCGCAGGATGCTCGGATATGACGAGTACATCGACGACGGTCTCCGCGGGCGGGAGTATTTCGATGTGCCCGGCCTGGATCCGGTGAACTATGACCGGGCCAATGCCCGTCGGGCGGCGGAGTGGATCGAGCGCCGAGCGACGGGATCGCGGCACGATGTACCGGCCCCCAGCGCGGCGCCGCACGCGGAGCCCGCCGGGTCTTCGCAAGCCCGCCGCCCGCAGGCTGAGCCGTGGTTTCTCTCGGTGGGGTTCTTGGCCACGCACCGCCCCTTCCCCGGATCTGAGGCGGTGCATACGCCGTCCGAGGACCGTGCTGCCTATCACCGCGCCGCGTCGGAACTGGATCAGGCGGTGGGGACCGTACTGGAGGCGGTGGACCGAGCGGATCTGTGGGATTCCACGGTGGTGTTCTTTACCACCGATCACGGGGTGCCGTTTCCCGGGCATAAAGGTGAGCTGCGCGACGCGGGCACACAGGTGGCGTTGATGCTCTGGATTCCGCCGGGCATAGCTCCGCCCGGGCAGGAATCTGCGGTGGTACCCGGCGGCGTGTGTGACCAACTGGTCAGCCAGATCGATCTGTATCCCACTATGCTGGAACTGGCCGGAGAGGCCCCAACATCCGAGGGAAGTTGTCCCGCCCCGTGGGAGGCTCGGAGTCTCCTTCCGATACTGGCCGGGCGCCGCGACACGGCCCGCGATGCGGTGTACGCGGAATCGAACTACCACGCCGCCTATGAGCCGGCGCGGTCGGTGAGAACCGATCGGTATCGGCTGATCACCCGCCCCGGGGAGTGTCTGTCACGACCACCGGCAAATGTGGACGATTGTCCGGAGAAGGAGCTGCCGCGCGTCCGTGAGCAGTTGCGGCATGACCATCCGGAGGTGGAACTCTACGATCTGCGGACGGACCCGCGGGAGGAGACGAATATCGCGGGTGATTCGCGGTATGCTGCTGTCCGCGAGGAGCTCGCGACGCGAATCAGGGAGTGGATGCACCGCACCGGTGATCCCCTCCTGTCCGGCGGAGTTGAGGCTCCCCCGGGGGCGAAGGTGGATCCGGCGAGCCGCTGGAGCCCATCATGAAACAGAATACAAGGACAGGAGTGCAGCATATGACAAAAGAGACACACGGCGGCTCGCCTGCCGCGGCGGTAACTCTCCGAGGGGTTGGCATCTGTGGTGCCGGAGAGCGGGGCGTCTACGTGTTGGGCCGTCGAATGGAGGAGTCTATCGGCGAGGTGGGCCTCGAGATTCGGGGAGTCTATGACCGGAATCCGTATCGCGCTGAGGAGAGCCGGGAGTATCTGGCCGGCATCAGAGGGCGGGATCTGTCGGAAATTACCGTGCACCAGACGTTGGAGGAGATGCTGGCGGATCCCCAAATCGATATCGTGTTAGTCACGAGTTACACCGCCGCCCACCGGGAGCAAACGCAAGCCGCGCTCACCGCAGGAAAACTGGTCTATCTGGATAAGCCGATATCAGCAACGTTCGATGATGCCATGGCGATCAGTCGTGCCGAGCGGGAGTCGGGAAGCTCGATCATTATGGGGTTCACTCGTCGGTATGAGCCGGCGTGGCGCACCGCCTTTGAGCTGGTGGAATCCGGAGCCATTGGCGATCTGCAGATGATTCTTCTCCGTTCGATTATTCCCTACGCCCGGTATTTACAGCGCTGGCACCGGTTTACGGAGCTCTCCGGCGGCGCGTTCAACGATAAATGCTCCCACCACTTTGACGTGTTCCGCTGGTTTGCCGGCAGTACGCCTGTGGCGGTGCAGGCTACCGGCGGTCGCTCATCGGTGTTCGCCCCGGACCCCACCGCACCCAAACGGTGCCGCGATTGCGATCGGGACTGTCCTTTTCGGGCTCTGCCCAGCGATACCGTGAAGGAGATCGGATTGGTGCACCGCCTGGATAAGGATTTTCAGACGGTGAGCGGTGATCGGTGGAAGCAGGAGTCGTGGAATCAGCCCGGCTCAGAAGAGGACGTCATCGATGCCTGCGTATTTGACCCGGAAAACGAGATGTGGGACCACATGATTTCCACCGTCACCTTTGACTCGGGAGTGAAGGCAACGCTCTTCTGGAGCATCTTCGGCACTCCCGCCGACGATCAGGAAACGCTGGAGTTGGTGGGCTCATCGGGTAAGGTTTTCCTGGAGCGTTCTACTGGGCGGGTAACACTGACCAACCAGTACGGCGCCAATCGGGAGGTGTTTGAGCCGGACCAAGCTCTGGAGAGTTCTCACTTCGGTGCGGATCTGCAATTGGTTCGCGACATCGCCGCCATGGTGGACCGCCCGCACCCGCCGGCCACGGTACGTGACGGGGTAGAATCGCTGCGCCTGGTGGAGGCAACCCGACGTTCGGCGCTCTCCGGCGGCAGCACAGTACGTATCTCGGAGGTGTACTGATGGCGGATATGAGCCAGTTTCGGGCCCTGTTTGGCGACATTCACAACCACTGCGGGATCAGCTACGCCCACGGCACGCTGCGGGATGCCCTGGAGAACGCGGCGCTGCGGTTGGACTTCGTCTCGGTCACCGGCCACGCGGCGTGGCCCGATATGCCGGTAGACGATGAGCGGGTCGCTCATATCGTGGATTTCCATGAAAAAGGGTTTGCCAAGCTGGTGAAGGGGTGGAGCAGGTACCAAGAAGAGATCGCGGCGTTTGAGCACGCGCGAGGTCTTGTCGTGTTCCCCGGGTATGAGATCCATTCCAACGAACACGGAGACTATACGGTGGTGGGCTACCGCCACGAGCTGCCCCTGCTCACCGCCGACACGCCGATAGAGTTGCAGCGGGTACTGAGCGATTCGATTCCGCCGACGGAGATAGACTCCCACGGCAGAACGCTCCCGGGAGCGCTCACGTTTCCGCACCACATCGGCTATCGCCTGGGGGCGCGCGGTGGGAACTGGCAGAGCTTCACCGAAGACCTCTCGCCGGTGGTAGAGATCACCTCCATGCACGGCCTGGCCGAAGCGGACCGCACGGATCATCCGTTCTTACACTCCATGGGTCCCCTGCAGCATCGCGGCACGATGTGGGAAGGCCTCGAGCAGGGCCACCGCTTTGGTGTACTCGGCAACACCGATCACCACAGCGCCCACCCCGGCAGTTACGGCCACGGCGTAACCGGGGTTTGGGCTGCCGGTCTAGGGCGCGAGGCGGTATGGGAAGCGCTCTATGCCCGCCGCACCTGGGCGAATACCGGCGATGCCGTGCGCCTCTGGCACAGCGTGGACGACGTTCCCCTTGGCGGTGAAGTATCTGCGGCGGACCGCCATCAGCATCGGATCGAGGTGGATGCTCCCAGCGCGATCGACTATGTAGAACTGGTGGACAGTGGCGGGCGCGCCATGGTGTGGTGGCGGCCACCGGAGACCGCTGACACCGTGGCTCCCGCCGATGCCGCAGCACCTCCACGGGAAGCGATCGTTCACATCGACCTGGGCTGGGGCGAGCGCGGCAAACGCTACGACTGGGACGGCGCCGTCGAAGTGTCAGGCTCCGAGGTGCGGGAGGTATTTCCCCGCTTTCGCGGCCAGGAAGTAGTCTCTCCGTTGGACGCTTCTGAAAATCAGGTACCGATTCAGAACGCCTCCTGGAGTCAGCCCACCGATCGCTCCGTGGCGTTCCGCTGCACCACCTGGGGAAACATGACCAATACCACCCCCTCCACGCAGGGATTCGACCTGCGCGTGAGCGACGCCTCGGGCGCCCGGATCCGCTTCCGCACCGCCGACATCGACCGGGAGTACGCCGTTGCCGACCTGATCCACGGGTCGGAGTCCGGTAACCTGGGGCCCATCGATTCCCCGGCCTTCCGTCTGAGCGCCGATTCCCGCCCCGCCTGCGCATGGACGATCACCTGGGATGACCAGCAGCCGCGCCCCGGCAACCGCTGGTATTACACGCGCGTTCGCCTCAAAAACGGGCACTGGGCCATTTCCTCGCCGGTGTTTGTGGGGTAGGGGCGGAGGTTTCAGCGAGATTTACCGAGTCGTCCTGTACGAGAAGATCGAGCTGCCGGGAGGTGGGCTAATGCGTCTCCCTCCACCCGGGATATCGACTGCACGCGTGGTGGTGTTTCACCACTCCCAACGTGCGGGATAGCTGTGGATGAGCGGGTCCGGCGTGAGGATAGTAAGGCCACGGCAGATCGCCTGGCTTACGAGGAGGCGATCAAATGGGTCTTTGTGGATGGGCGGCAGCGTAGCAAGGTGCAACGCATCGGTTTCATCTATCGGTAAGGCGCCGATACCGTGGGCCTCCCGAATGCGTGGGATGTATCGAGCCGGATCCTCCGGAAGCGGCAGCTTCCCTATCTGATGTTTGACGACGATTTCCTGACAGGAAGCGGCACTCAACCAAACCTCTTCCTGGGACAGAAACAAATGCCGCGCGGTACGAGAGAGGGCGGCATCATCCGCCGCAATCCAGAGAAACGCGCATGTATCGAGCAGGAGCTTCACTGCTGCTCTCCGTTGTACAGAGCCTCCATCTCTTCCGGAAGCGGATCATTAAATGAATCCGGGACATGAAGACGACCTGCTTCCAATCCGATGACACGACGCCCGGCGGGTACCGCCACCGGGCGGATCACCGCTACCGGCACATTCCGCTTGCACAACACAATCTCCTGCTCGGTATCAAGCCTGTTGAGGTATTCCGAAAGGTGGGTCTTGGCGTCGTGTATGTTAACCAACAACATGACTAAGTTATAAACCATAGCGGTTCGGAACGCAACTGTCCTGGAAGACGATTGAGAGCGAGATAGTGTCAATCTCGATGTTGCACACCGACTTCATGCCGGAGGCCTCGCCCGCCACGGTGGCCTCTTCTGAGCGTTTCGTACATCAACCGCTGCTTAACGTACATTGACCGGGCGCAGAAGCGGTCCCATGCTTGATCAAAACCGGGAGACTTCCCGAGTTCAAGGAGTTTTCATTGTCGCTGATCAGCTGATCAGCTGATCAGCTGAGCCTCGCGCCTTGCCGCCGCCTCTGGAAGGGGCGTATAATTTCGGTATGAGTGTATACGTCGACGGAACGGTCAAACTCACCTACGAGGAATATCGGCTCTTTCCCGACGACGGCCGACGGCACGAGATCATCGACGGAGAGCATTACGTGTCACCATCACCAAACACGAATCACCAGAGCGTATCGCGGCACATCCAGTTCGCGCTGTATGAGAAGATCGAGTTGACTGGTCGCGGTCAGGTTTTTGATGCCCCGATGGATCTTCAGCTATCACCGACTGATGTGGTTCAGCCGGATTTGATAGTGGTTCTCGCGGAGAACGACCAGATCATTCTGCCAAGTCGTCTCCGAGGTGTCCCCGATCTGGTGGTGGAGATTCTCTCTCCCTCTACCCGGGATATCGACCGCACGTTGAAGCGGTCGCTCTACGAGGCGCGGAACATACCCGAATACTGGCTCGTTGATGTGGACGAACGCACCGTCACCCGCTACCGTCGCGTGGACGATC
>CAZNRF010000024.1:0-16468 GCA_964575075.1 uncultured Spirochaeta sp.
CTTGACGCTGCTGGTAAGTAGTATTATCGCGCCACCGGTGCTCATCCAGAGTTTTCGCGGGGGCAGCGGCTACCGACGGGACGAAGGCGACGGCGGTCAGGTTGCCGGCCGCGAGGTGAAACTGGAGCTTCCCTCCACGGCGGCGGCGGACTTTGTCCGGGGCCGTATCGTAAACGCCTTTCGCAGTGAGGGGTTCTTCGTCGTGCGAGTTGATATCAATTCTCGGATCTATCGTATGCGGCAAAACGATATCAATATCACGATGGTGCAACGAGAGGGGGTGATCACCCTGAACACCCCTGAGCAGTACGAGCAGTTGGTGCGCCTGGTTCTGCTGGAAGAGCTGGTGGAACTGAAGGAACTCATGGGAAGTCTCCAGGCGGTGGGCGGAGCCGACAACCTGGGCGACTCCCTGGTAGACGGAATGTTTGAGACGAGAGAGTGACCGTATGGAGCATGACGCATATCCGCCACGCCGCGGTCGAGGACCACTTCTCCGCCGGCTGGCCGCGCGCCGGGGGCCGGTGGGACTGGCGCTGGGCGGTGGTGGGGCCCGGGGAATCGCGCACTGCGGCGTAATTGAGGCGCTCGCAGATTATCCCGCGCTCTATCCGCGGATCTACGCCGGCACATCGGCCGGGGCGGTGATGGCTGTGCTTGCGGCGGCGGGGGTTGCCCCGGAAGAGATCCGCACCTTTTCGGTGGAATTGGACTGGTTTAAGCACATCATTCGCGTATCGGACATGATCGATCTCCGCAACGGCAGCCGTGCGGGAATATTTCCGAATACGCGCCTGGCGGAGGTCGTGCAGGAGTACATCGGCGATGTCGGCTTTGACGATCTGCCGTATGACGTGGCGGTGACCGCTACCGATATTGAGCACCAACGGCGCGTTATTATGACCTCCCGGCGCGTCGCCGCCCGGATCGATCGGCGTGAGTTGGAGCGATTTCTGCAGCCTCCTCGCGGGGAGCTACCCGGAGCGGATACGCTCGTCCTCTCCGATGTGAGTATCGGCCACGCCATTCGGGCCAGCTCGGCGGTGCCCGGCTTCTTCCGGCCCGTCCGGGTGGGAGATATGGATCTCGTGGACGGCGGACTCGTCGACCAGACACCGGTGGATGTGGTGCGTGCCATGGGCGCCTCCTTCTCGATCGGGGTGAGTCTGGCCCTTTCATTCATGCCGCAGAAGCTGGCCAACGCCAAGCAGGCGTTCAGCGGTACCATGGGAATGCTCGGCATTCAGCAGCTCCGCAAGAGCCTGGAATTGGCGGATATCGGATTTCAGGTGTCGGGGATCGCCGGGCGTAGTCCGGTAAAACCGCACCAGATCGACCTCATCGATATCGGTCGGGCGGACATCGAAACGCAGATCGGTCGGTTCTTCGGCGCCCGAGGCGCAGCGCGGCTTCGACGATCACGCCGAGGTGCATCAGCGGGGCGGCGCTTGACTCCCGGCGCTCAGTCAGTACCTTCTGGATAAGGGAGGCGCAACACATATGAACGAACAATCGATCATCCTCGGAGGAGGGTGTTTCTGGTGCGTGGAAGCGGTATATCGTCGGTTGCCGGGAGTTCTATCGGCGGAGTCCGGGTACGCCGGGGGCCACGTGGAGCACCCGACCTATAAACAGGTGTGCACCGGTGACACGGGGCACGCCGAAGTGGTCCGTGTTACCTATGACGCGGATCGGATATCGCTGGAGGAGATTCTGGACTGGTTCTGGAAGGCGCATGATCCGACCACGCTCAACCGACAGGGCGCGGACGTGGGGCCCCAGTATCGCTCGTCGATCATGGTCACCGACGAAGCGCAGCGAGCCACGGCGGAGCAGAGCAAGGCCGCCGCGCAGGAGCACTTCTCACAGCCCATCGTCACCGAGATCGTTGGGGCGGACACGTTTTACCCCGCTGAGGACTACCATCACGACTTCTATGAGAGCAATCCCCGGCAAGGGTATTGCCGAATGGTGATCGAGCCGAAACTGAAAAAACTGGGATTTGACAGTGCCCCGCTCTGACGATTTCGCTCTCGCCGGCGAGGAGGCTGGATGGGAGGACTCCCAATTCGGGAGTACTCTGTTCTTTCAGAATCAGCTCTCTTCGGAGGATCTTCGCCGGCGACGGGTCCCGCGTCCCGAGGACGAGCGGGATCTGCGGGGACCTTACTTTCGAGATACCACCGCGATCGTGCACAGTTATCCGTTTCGCCGGATGAAGAACAAGACGCAGGTATTCTTTGCGCCCAAGAATGATCATATCTGTACTCGCATCGAGCATGTGATGCACGTCTCCACCATCGCCGCCACCATATCCCGGGCGCTCAATCTGAATCCGGATCTGGCCTGGGCGATCGGTATGGGCCACGATCTGGGGCATACCCCGTTCGGGCATCTGGGAGAGAAGATCCTGTCACGGCTCCGGGGACTCGACGGGTTTCGCCATGAGATCTACAGCTTGCGTGTGGTGGATAAGCTCGCCAATCACGGCAAGGGACTCAACCTGACCTACGCGGTACGGGACGGGATCATTAACCACTGCGGCGAGAAGTTCGAGCAGGAGCTCAGCCCGGATCACGCGGTGAAGGATCTATCCGCCATTACGCGCCGAGATCAGCTGCCCAGCACCTGGGAAGGTGTTGCCGTGCGGATGTCCGACAAGATCGCCTACCTCGGGCGAGATTTGGAGGATGCGATGCAGTTGGGCCTCGTTCGTGTAGAAGATGTCCCCGCGACAGGGCGGCGGCTGTTGGGGGAGAATAACTCCGAGATTATAGACAGCCTGGTGAACGACCTCATCGCGCATTCGCTGAAGACCGGGGCGATCGGGTTTTCGGACGATGTGTATGAGGCGTTTCTGGAGGTGAAAAACTTCAACTACGAGCGCATCTATTCGAGTCCTCCCCTGCAGAACTACCACCAGTACTTCGAGCGCATTCTGGAGACGCTGTATCACTACCTGGTCGGGATCTTTGAGCGGTACGGTCCAGACGAGGCCGCCTATGCCGCCGAGCGAAACACCCTGGCGGCGCGCTTCGGAGACTACGTCTGCAAGATGCAGTCATTCTACGAGACCGAAGCGGGCACGCCGGAGAACGTCGTCTTCGACTATATCGCCGGCATGACCGATGACTTCGCCATCGACAGCGTGGGAGAGATCATGGTACCCAAGCAGTTCTCGGTACAGTTCGATCGCTTGGAGTTGGGGCTGGGCGAGAGCGGTCCGTGACGCGGTAGCGTGACGAGTTATGTGTCGCCGTCGCCCTCGACAGGTCCCACGGAGATGGTGATGCTGTCGTCGGTGTTTTCCGTACCGAGGCTGCGCACCAGTCCCACGGCCACTTCCTGAAAGACATCCATCACATACCCGTTGATATCAACCGGTTTGCCGTTTACGTGCAGTGTAACGGTTCGATTGTCTCCGCGTCGTGGGGCCGTGTGTTTTCCCGGCATAGGTGTAATCCTCCTTACAAGTGCCGCCGTGGTCCGCGGAATTTCTTCAAACGAACGAACCACGATATCTGAATCCTCTGGAACATACTTAGGTTCATCGGTAGTGGCAAGGTGAACCACCGTGGCCTGGGGTACGATACGCCCTTCCACCACGATAATATCCACCGCCATCAGCCGCGAGTGCAGCGCAGGGGGGAGCTGGGACCACCACGCCGTCCCAAACGTATCCTTGGATGGGAGGGGTACGGCGAAATCCTGCTGCTCGTCTCCGGTGGTGACACTCAGTCCTTCTTCCCACCAGAACACCGCCGGATCAGCACCGGCCCGGCGGGCGCGGATACTGTCAGGAAGCGCGTCCGGCAGATGCGAGGATGCGTTGTGCCGCGGGTGGTGCCGACGGCCCGTCTTGATGAGCGCCACCTGCATTCCCGCCGCCACCGCGCGCCGAATCAGTTCGAGTACCCACGTCGTCTTACCCGACTTTGCGTAGCCCACCACGGAGACCACCATCTTCATTGATCGGGCTGGACCGGCGTCTTCGTTTTTTCAACAAGGTGGATCTCCCCGATCTCCATGGAAGTGTCCACCGCTTTGCACATATCATAGACGGTGAGCGCGGCCACACTCACGGCGGTGAGCGCCTCCATTTCGATTCCCGTCTTCCCCGTGCACCGCGCCGTGGCGGAGATTCGCACCCCCTGTGCTTCCAGCGTCAGGTCCACATCCACATGCTCGATCTCAATAAGGTGGGTCAGCGGAATCAGTTCGGAGGTGCGCTTTGCACCGCTCACTCCGGCGATCTTCGCCACCGTCAGAACATCTCCTTTGGCAAGGGAGTTCTCTCGAATGAGGCGTACCGTCTCCGCCTCAAGGCGGATGAAGCCCGCGGCGGTAGCCGTGCGCACCACCGGCGGTTTTGCCGATACGTCCACCATTCGAGCGGTTCCGGTGTCGTCTACGTGGGTCAGATGATCGTGAGAGGCCATCGCTATCCTCCGATCTCCACCATGGAGCGATTATTGCATACCGTGCCGTGCTCCGGCTTCAGCAGCACCGCCCGGTGCAATGATCCGGCGATGTCATTCCAGTCGATCGGTACCTCTTCATTAGAGTGGAGGCACGGCTTGAGATTGCCGTTCGAGAGCAATCGAATCCGGTTGCACTCCGCACACGGCAGGGGGCGTTCCACCCCGATGGCGTCTCGCTTCTCCTCGGACAGGCTGTACTCCGCGATGCGCTGGAGTTGGAGGCCGTTCTGCCGGCAGAATTCCCGCAATGCGATCTCGTCTTCCCGATCCAACGGGTCATCGGTGACGACCTTGTTGATCTTGATATCACGGAAGCCCACCTCCTGGGCGGTGAACACCCCTCGAAGGGCGGCGTCAAGGCTTCCCCCGCGGGTAATGTGGCGGTATCGCTCGGGGTCAAGAGAATCGATGGAAATATTGAGGCTGGTGAGACCCGCTTCGTAGAGCTCGCGCGCCACCGGTGGAAGGAGTGTCCCGTTGGTGGTCATACCGATTTTCGTCAGCGTGGAAATCTCTCCGAGGCCATGGACCAGTTGCAGAACGCCTCGGCGCACCAGCGGTTCCCCACCGGTGAGACGGACCTTTGTAATGCCCAATTCCGCTCCCACCTGGGCAACGCGCAAAAACTGCTCGATCCGCAATACGTCGCCGTGCGACCGAAGGGGGACGCCTGCGGCGGGCATGCAGTACCGACAGCGAATATTGCATTTATCAGTAACCGATATCCGGAGATAGTTGATCCTCCGGCCGAATAAATCGTGCATACACCGTTTCTCCTGCTGACAGATCCGTGACCCCGCGGTTCACACGAAACACGAGGGTTGCCGCCGCGAGGGCGCTAATGTGTCCGGATCCGTGATACTCGATCGTATGGATCGCTCCGGCGCGGTAGTACCCCGGCACCCACTCGTGCCGGTCCGCTTTTGATCGCGAGAAGGGTTGCGCCAGCGGCAGCTCAGCTTCCCGTGGGTGGTAGGTGAGGGATTGCATCGCATACAGGGCCGGAACGAGAAACATCTCGCACTGTACCCAGGTGGAAACGGGGTTACCGGGCAATCCAAACATCAAGGTACTGCCGAGCATGGCGAACAAGGTGGGGCGTCCCGGCTTCATGGCGAGACCATGAAACAGAGTTTCCGCTCCTAACGCATCCAGAGCGGCCGGTACAAAATCGAGATCTCCCATGGAGACCCCCCCGGAACAGATCACTATGTCGTGCTCTTCGGCGGCGGTGCGAATCGTCTCGGTAATATGCTGCTGGTCGTCCCGCACAATCCCGTAATTGTGAACGGTGGCGTGGTGTTCGCGAACCATCGCCTCAAGCAAGTATCCATTACTGTTATAAATCGCATACGCCGGCAGATCCGGTTCTTCAGGAGAAACCAGTTCTGAGCCGGTAGAGATAACTCCCACCGACGGCCGCCGTAGCACCGGTATCTTCCAGTGTCCCTGAGATGCCAGAACACCCAGGTCAACGGCGGAAAGCCGTCGGGGAGAGAGAAGGGGGTCATCCAGATGGAGGTTCTCCCCGCGCTCCACGATGTTGGTGTTGCGCTCCAGCACCGTATCTCGGACCCGTTCCCGTGGTTCGGCTGTGGTGGGCGCGTTTGGTCTCCGGCCGTCTTTCGGCACAGGCTCCGTGCATTCGAACCGAATCACCCGCTCGATATCCGGGGGCACCACCGCGCCGGTCATAATCCGCACGCCCTCGTTCTCTTTGAGCGCCGCCGGTTCATCCGGGTCCCGGGAATCACCGGCCGCGATCGCACCAACCACCTCAAAGGGTCGGTCACTTTGGTTGGGTCCCACGGCGTATCCGTCCATGGCGGCCTTGCGAAACCTCGGTTCATCCCGGGTGGCCCGAATCGTCTCGGCAAGCGTGCGGTTGAGGCATTCCGGCAGGGGACATAGTTCGATATCCCGGGGGTGGGCGTGAGATAGGATGATCCGGAGTGCCGTGTCCGGCTCAAGAAACGTAGTCGGCTGGGCCATGACCAGAGAATTGTAGCGTCATTCTCCCAACTCGTCCAAGGGTAATATTGTCATGTATACATATCGCGGGCTACGATTTGATCCCGGGTGGAGCGGTGTCGATCGGCACCGCAACGCCTTGGGGCGGGCGCCTCTACCAGTACCGTGAGTACGAACGGCCCATGAGGCTCTACGCCTCTCACGCGTCGGTGGTATGCCGGTACGAAGGTTTCATCTCCGCGGATGGCCGCCAACGAGGGAGGACGTGACATGAGGAACGAACCAACAACTCGCAGCAACGACCGCTACCAGAGACACCGATCTCTTTTGGAACCGGATGCGTGGTCTCGACTGACCACCACCACCCTGACGATCGCCGGCGTGGGCGGTTTGGGCAGCCACGTCCTCTCGAGTCTGGCCCGGTTGGGTCCCCTTCATCTCGAGCTCTGGGATCCAGGTGTCGTAGACACGCCCGATCTCAACCGACAGATTCTGTACACCCCGGCGGATGAGGGGCGGCGTAAGGTAGAGTCGGCTCGGGAGCGTCTGCTTCAGGTGAACCCCGAGCTGAGCGTGACCGTCCATGCCGAACCGATTACGGCGGAGGCCTTCGCTGATCACGGTGAGCCGGGCTCAGCGCGGGGGGTGTTCGATTGTCTCGATTCCTTTGCCGCCCGGGTGGAACTGGAGAAGATCCGCCGATCCGCCGGCGTTCCCGTCTTCCATGGCGGTGTGGAAGGGTTCTTTGGGCAGGCAACCACGTTCCTGCCGGACCGCCTCGGGTATGAAGACGTATTTGGACCCGGGTACGAGGGGATGCCCCCCGCCCCCAAGCCGATCCTTCCACAGACGGTGGCGATCGTGGCGGCGCTGCAGGTGGGAGAGTGTATCCATTGGTGTGCCGATCCCCGGCAGACACCGCTCACGGGAACGCTGCTCCTCTACGATGGGAGAACGATGCAGTTCGATCGGATTACGGTTGCGGCGTCCTAGGCCGCGCGTGTCGTGGCCGAAACGCCGGGATTCGGGTGGGATCGGTTTCCAGGATCGCGCCTCCCGCCAGTTCAATTGCGTAGGGCACCGCGGCAAACACCGCCTCCAGGCAATCCGCAATCGCGCCGGGGTTTCCCGGTAGCGCAATGATCAGCGATGAACCGCGGAGTCCCGCCTCCTGGCGGGAGAGTATCGCCGTGGGAACCACTCGCAGCGAGGCCCGGCGCATCTCCTCCCCGAATCCCGGGAGGATTCGATCACATACGGCCGTCACCGCCTCCGGTGTCACATCTCTCGGGGCGGGGCCCGTGCCATCGGTGACACACACCAGAGCACACCCCCGCGCATCAATAAGCTCTTTGAGCGCCGCTTCGATCAGCTGCTGATTATCCGGGACGACGCGGTACTCCGACCGCCATGGGGTAGTGAGCACTTCCGTAAGCCATTTTTCTATCGCGGGGCCGCCACGATCCTCATAGGTTCCGGCGTGGGCCCGGTCGGAAACGGTGAGTACCCCGATCGGTACCGGCGTCGGTTGGGTGTCGTCTGTCATACCCGATTTGTAGTCGCCCCCACTGTCTCCGTCAAGGCTGCCTCCATCAGCTCGTTGCCTCCCGATGCGAGAAAATGGTAACCACCGAATTATTCTGTTTGACATCGCCGGCAACCCATGGGAAACTTAGGTGTCTTCTCCGAGCCGAAGCGCCTACGGAACCTGCTCGTTGAGCACGGTTCTACGGTCGGTTGGCCGTCAGGGTACTGTAGGAAACTTCAGTGCCTCCCGTACTTGGAAAGGAGAGCGTCTCAATCCAACGTACCGGAGGTACAGCTATGTCCTACATGGGCACTCTTATTCGCGTCAATCTTACATCGGGAAACATCTCGTACGAGAACACCCCGATGGATCTCGCTCGTCTGTATATCGGAGGACGAGGTCTCGGCTCTCGCATGTTCATCAACGAGGTAAGTCCTCAGGTGGATGCGTTCTCTCCCGACAATAAGTTAATATTTATGACCGGCCCGTTGAGCAATACCACGGCTCCCACCGGTGGACGGTACATGGTTATCACCAAGAGTCCCCTCACCGGTACGATCGCGTCCAGCAACTCCGGGGGTGTCTGGGGCGCATATCTCAAGAAAGCTGGATATGACGGCATCATCTTTGAGGGCGCCAGCCCCACGCCGGTCTACCTGAGTGTCAGTGAGCAGGGTGTTGAGCTAAAAGATGCCTCCCATGTTTGGGGAAAACGCGTAGAAGACACCACGAACATCCTCGGCGGTGAGACGGGACAGAAACGCGTCTCCGTTTCCTGCATCGGCCCTGCCGGAGAAAACAAAGTGCTCTACGCCTCCATTATGAACGAGCTACACCGGGCGGCGGGCCGGAGTGGCGTCGGTGCGGTCATGGGCAGTAAGAATCTAAAAGCCGTGGTTACCTGGGGCGACAAGGAATCACCGATTGCCGCCGGTAAAGATGATTTTCGCGCGATCACCAAGGCCAAGATCAAAAAGCTCAAGGATGGACCGATTACCGGCCAGGGACTGCCCTCGCTGGGAACCAAGGTGCTCGATAACATCATCAACGAAAACGGCATGTATCCCACCCGCAACGCTCAGGAAGTGATGTTTGAGGGTGTACAAAACATGTCGGGCGAAGCGCTCATAGAAAAGGGCTATCTCAAGCGCAATACCGGCTGTTATATGTGCCCCATCCAGTGTGCCCGAGACGTGGAAATGCCGAACGGTCGCCGCGGGGAAGGTCCGGAGTATGAAACGGGGTGGGCCTTTGGTCCAATGATGGGAATTGACGACCTGAACGCGATCTGTGATGCCAACTTCACGTGTAACGACCTGGGAATGGACACCATTTCCGCCGGCGTTACGATGGCGTGCATGATGGAGATGTGGGAAAAGGGACTCATCCCGAAGGAAGACCTCGCCGGCGGACCGGAGCCCAATTTCGGTAGCACCGAAGCGTTGGCGTACTATTTGGGACGCACTGCGCATCGGGAAGGGATGGGCAACCTTCTGGCAAACGGCTCGTACCGGCTTGCCGAGAGCTACGGGCATCCAGAGTACTCCATGTCGGTGAAAAAGCAGGAGATTGCGGCCTACGATCCTCGCGGCGTACAGGGCCACGGGTTGCAGTACGCAGTAGGAAACCGTGGTGCCGACCACGTGCGGGCGTATCTGATCGCTCCGGAAATACTTGGAGCACCCGAAAAAATTGATCCCCAGGCGGTTGAGGGCAAAGCGAAGTGGGCCAGGATCTTTCAGGATCTCACCGGGGTCATCGACTCCGCCGGTCTGTGTCTCTTTACCTCCTTCTCCCTTGGTGCCGAGGATTACAATGACCTTATCAGTGCCGCCACCGGGTTTGATATGTCGGTGGAGGAAATGATGCAGGTGGGAGAGCGGATTTGGAATATGGAGCGCAAATTCAATCAGGATGCTGGAATTGACCCCAAAGAAGACACCCTGCCGGCTCGGTTCTTCAAGGAACCGGCTCCCGTAGGACCCAACAAGGGGCAGATACACCGGCTCCCGGAGATGCTCCCGGAGTACTATGAGGTTCGGGGATGGTCTACGGAAGGTCGTCCCACCCCCGAGAAGCTCGCGGAGTTGAAACTTTCGTGAGGATTGAGGTTAAGATCTTTGCCACGCTCAGGCTTGCGCTTGGGCGTGGCGCGGTCTCGTTGGAGTTTGATGAGCCCCCTACCGTGGGAGAACTCGTTGCCGCGGTAAGTAAAGAAGTGGGTGAGGATATCAGTCCCTGGCTGGTCAGCGAAGATGGGGAGATCCTCATGGGGACAATGATTCTGCTGGAGGGTAAGAACATCCTTCACTTGAACGGCATGGAGACCCTGGTTACCGTGGATTCCGTATCCATATTTCCCCCCGCCGGTGGTGGATGATACAGCGACCGGGCCGGACTAAATGAGCTCACTCCGGATTGGAATCCCCGCCTTCACCGCTACGCTCTTAATGGCGGCAACCTGATCATTCCACTCGTCCAGTTCTAGAACGATCTGGTAGGTGCGCATGTGCCACAGAATTGACGCGCCGATCCGGAGGGTGGCGGGGCCTCGTCGTCGGATAGCGTCCGGATCGTGCAGTCGAAACGCCACCGTGGGCCGCTCCAACAGTGCATATATTCGAATCTCCTCAATTTCGTCGAACTCGATGAGCCCAAATGGCTGCGCCGGATCCTGCACGGAGAACCCGTTCTCCTCTATTCGGAGTACTTCGCGCCGTTGGGAAAAGCGGTACCACGCGTAGAAGAACAAGATGGTAAACCCGAATATTCCTGCCAGCCGTACCGGTCCGATTCCTGTCCCGCCCTGGATACCCACCACCAGCACCGCCGTTACGGCAATCGAAAAGAACGCCAATGCGCGATAGCCGCGAGAGTAGCCGTAGATCGGTGTGTGCTGGCCCATCTTCGTTCTAAGATAGCGCCACCGGGCTCTTGTCGCAACGGTGTGGGATGCGTACTCTTTGAAACGCATGAAACGAATCGTGATAGTCGCGGGCGTCTTACTCGGGGTGGTACTGCTGTTGGGAGTAGGAACGGTGTGGTACGGGTGGACGCTGTTGTCGACCCCGGCAGTTCCGGAATCAGCGGTCTCGGATGGAGGCGTGTCATCTCCGGTGATCGTGGATATTGAACGCGGACAGTCGGTGCGCAGCGTGAGTCGTATACTGGAGCAAGAGAACCTGGTCCCTCGGGCGGAGTTGTTTGAAGGGTACGTACGGTGGACGGGAATGGCCGGGCGGATTCAGGCGGGGCGGTATTCTCTGGATCCCTCGCTCACCCCGCGGGATTTTCTTGACCAGTTTGTTTCCGGTGATGCTATTATTGATGACCTCATCGTATCGATACCCGAAGGATGGAGTCTGTACGATATCGAGCTCTACTTTGAAGAGCTGGGACTCTTCCCAAAAGAGCGTTTTCAACAGGCTGCGGTGATGCAGGATCAGTACCGTGATTTCCCGCTGCTCGATCACCTGGTGGATGATACGATCCTTGACGGGTATCTCTTTCCCGATACCTATCGGATATTTCCCGACAGTACCCCGGAAACGATTGTGGAGCGAATGCTGACCGCGTTTCATGACCGCCTGCCGGCAGATCTGTTGGCGGAGATCGAACGCCAGGATCGGAGTCTTCACGATATTCTCTCATTGGCGTCCATTGTCCAGAAGGAGTCAGCCTCCGATGAGGAGATGCCCCTGGTAGCAGGGGTGTTCTGGAATCGTCTGCAAATCGGTATGCGGTTGGAATCGGACGCTACGGTAAACTACGTGTTAGGAACAAACAAATTGCAACCGACGTTTGCCGATACCGAGGTTGACCACCCATACAATACCTACGAGAACTACGGATTACCGCCGGGACCAGTAGGTAATCCCGGCCTTCCGGCGATCCGCGCCGCCGTGTATCCGGCGGAACACGATTATCTGTTCTTTTTGCATAAGCCCAACCGGGAAATCGTGCCGTCCCGCACCTTTGCGGAACATCTGGACAACAAAGCGCGCTACCTCGACTAGTATCGCCCTCCCGGAGCCCGGTTGGGGTAGCCCGTAGGAGATTTCCGGTCGTCACTCAGGGGCGGTGGGAGCTTCAGCGGACTGAAATTGTCGGGCAATCGGATCGTTCAACCGCCGCCACCCCTGCGGTCCCCGGTCCAGTTCGGTGTCGGTGAGCAAACATGCGCGAAGACGGCGCATCTCGCGTTCAACGGCTTCGGGGGTTCCGATCATGGTGAGCGTCTGTCGACGGTCCTGCCAGGCACCGGAGGCCAACGCCGCTAGCACCTCCGGGTCATCCGGGCGTTCCTCTTGAGGAATCGCCCCGTACCACGTGCCCTCGATTCCGATCTCGCGCTGATCCGCAGCAACATCGATGACATACACCTGATTCATGTCTGTTGCCAGCCAGGCGAAACCTTTTACCCGAATAATGCCCGGCCACTCGGAGTCTAACCACGTGTGAAGCCGTTCAGGATGGAATGGACGAGCTTCCGTCACCTGCCGCGCCACCACCGGGTGAAAGCGGGGATTACTGGCGACCGCCGAGGGCTCTCCGCCGGATGCCGCATTCCGCGCCTGGCGGCGGCCGGTGGCGATCATCTCTTCGATCGGTAGTCGGCCAAACTCCGCCGACATCAGCTCGCTGCGGTGGCTGTTGCGTTTCACGATCCGAAGCGCGCTCCGCCGCGTCCAGAAGCCGGCGCGATCCATCTTATTGAGTACAATCACGTCCGCATTGTGGAGTTGATCATGGAGCAGTATCTGTAACTGAGGATCTTTCCAGTAGGACGCCACACTGGTCACGTCGATCATTGTAATCACGCAGTCCAGTACCGCGTGCTCCGCGAGAGCCGGCGCCTGCTGGATATGCTGTGCCAGCGCCGCCACCGGCGAACTGCCGGACGTCTCCACAACGATCGCCTCCGGCGCAGGGTCCATAGTGGCCAGTTGTACGAGCTGATCGATTGTTTCAGACTCCTTGCCGGCACCGGCGCGACCACCGGAGACGGATCGCAATAACGGTTCATCGGCCAGAGTGATGTGTTCACCCCCGTGGAGATAGGCGGAGTCGATGCTGGTGGCGGCCAGTTCATTGACCACCACGGCGATACGACGGTCCTGGGTGTTGTCCAGAAGATGTGAAATCAGAGATGTTTTACCGGCGCCTAGGAAACCGGTGACAACCGTAATAGGAATCATGAGTGCAACGTAGCAGAAAATGAGCCAACGGTGATAGCTCCCAGGGCAGCTATACTGCGCTATACTGTACGACAACCATGGAAGATTATACGAAGCAGACCCTCGTGGTTGGGGCCGGAGCGCTGGGGTCGATGTACGCTGAGCGGCTCAGTGCGGCGGGAATGCCCGTGGCGTTTCTCGCGGATGGATCCCGTGCCGAGCGGCTCCGACGGGACGGCGTAATCGTGAATGACAAACCGCTCCGCATCCCGGTTTATACTCCCGCCGAGTACCAACAGCTTCCGGCACCGCGTTTTATTCTGGTGGCCCTGAAGCATCATCACCTGCCGGAGGCGCTCCCCGCCGTTGCCGCCGTTGCCGCCGTTGCCGGGGAGGATACGGTCGTGTTCTCGGTAATGAACGGTATCGACAGCGAAGCTCAGATCGCCGCCGCGTTGGGGGAATCCCTCGAGAACAGTCGCGTTATCTTTGCGATGGCCGCCGGCATGGATGCCGTCCGGGAGGGAGGCGCCGTTCGCTACACGCGGTTGGGCACGGTCTGGATCGGGGAACGCAGAAACGACCCGGACCGCCCGTCTCCGCGTATTCAGGCCGTGGTGGAGTACCTCTCCGGTGCCGGTATTCCCTGTGTCGTTCCTCCGGATATGGAACATGCCCTGTGGAACAAGTTCATGCTGAATGTAGGAATCAATCAGTGGTCGGCTGTGTTGGGAGCTCCCTACGGGGTGTTTCACCGGGAGGAGGAAGCCCGCGGCTTGATGCGTGAAACGATGCAGGAGGTGGTCGCGGTAGCCCAGGGCGCGGGGGTGGCCCTCTCCCAAAAAGATGTGGATCACTGGTTTGAGGTGATCGCGACCCTCGGACCGGAGGGAAAGACATCGATGCTACAGGATGTGACCGCGGGACGTAAGACGGAAGTGGAGATGTTTGCCGGGAAGGTGGTGGAGTTGGGACAACGATGGGGCGTTGCAACGCCGTTGAACGAGGCCCTTCTCAGGGCGATTCACGTGATTGAGGCGGAGGGGCTGCGGCAGCGAGACTAATGTTCCCCGCCGATGGCCGATGTGGCGGGCGCAGCGTCACGAGCCCGGTTCGGCTGTGGGCGCCTGCTGGAGTGCTGCGAGAATCCAGTCCGATACGAACGCTACTCCCTCTTTTACGAGGTCGAACTCCGCGTCTGAAATGCACCAATCCAGGAATACCGAGCGAATCGATCTGTTGAAGAGTTGGGCCAAGTGTTCCGCACTCATGTCGGTACGGAACTCACCACGGTCCTGACCCATCTCTATCGTTGATTGCACGATCTTGTACCAGTGCCGGCGCCGGTTGGTGATGATCTTTGAGCTGCCGGACTCCAGGGTCTGATTCGCGTACAGGATCTTGAGATTCGTGTTGCCTACCGTGTCACGAACGTAGCGCATTTGCGCCCGGGTAAACGCCAGGAGGCGGTCCGTGGCGGTGGTGTACCGGCGAAAGTTCCGGGCGGCATACTCCTTGTAGTAGTCGTCGATCTTCCAGAACTCCGCGACGATGATGTCACTTTTGGTTGCGAAGTAGGTATAGAAGCTGCCTTTGGAGACGCCGGCGGTGCGAGTGATCTCCTCTACCGTTACGGCATCAAACCCCCGCTCGTCGAACAGGTGCAGGGCGCTCTTGAGAATAGAGGACTTGGTCTCTTCTGCGCGTTGCTGTCTTCGTGTCTTCGGCAAATCACCCAGGACGATACCATACCTCTCCCGTGCCTACAACAGACACGATGCCGGGCGCCCGGCGGGCGCCGGGATTATACGGGTGAGAGGGTCGCGTCAAAGATGACTCCCGGGTTCAATACGTTGTTTGGATCCAGGGCGTTCTTGATCGCGATCATTGATCGTTGCTCCGCCGGAGAAAGCGCGGCGGACAGGTGCTTCACCCGCTTACGACCGATACCGTGTTCACCGCTGATCGTCCCGCCGAGGCGCACCACCTCCCGGTACAGCTCGTCCAACAGCGCTGGAATCGTCTCTTCCCACTGCTCGGGGCTCATCTCTTCCGCTTTCATGGGAGTGACATGGAAGTTTCCGTCGCCGGCATGGCCAAAGACCGCGATCGGCAGGTTGTAGGTGCTACGCAGGCGCTCCACAAACATCACCAGCCGCGGAACGGCTGCCGGTGGAACAACCACATCCTCGAGACTGTGATGGGATCCGGCGTTTCGTTTGACCCACCACGGAACCTGTTTCCGCAGTTTCCAGGCGGCTTCCATCGTCTCCACGTGAGTGCCCATCGTATCCGAGGTGCCTCCCTGCTCTGCCACGAGATCCGCTGCTCCCTGGAGCAGCGCCTCCACTGTGGCTGTATCGGCTCCATCAAACTCGATCAACAGATACGCCTGAACATCGGGGTCCAGGGTGCGGCGATCGGTATTGCGCATACTGTCGTTGGTACGCCGGGCGGTCTCGCCGTCGATGAACTCGATCGCCGAGGGAATCTCACTCGATTCGCGCTTGAGGGCGGCGATGCATTTGGTCGCTTCCGCCGCCTGCGGAAACGAGGCGAGGAGAACTCCCCGAACGGAGGGGCGGGGAATCACGCGGATCACCAACTGCGTAAAGAGCCCAAGGGTCCCTTCAGAACCAACGATGAGCTGCAAGAGGTTGTACCCGGTAACATCTTTGAGCCGTTTTCCGCCGAGATGCAGCACCTCCCCGGTTGGCGTCACGACCTCGGCCCCAAGAACATAGGTTGCGGTAGTCCCGTACTTTACGGCGCGGCCACCACCGGCGTTCTCAGCGACGTTGCCTCCGATAAAGCAGATATCTTCACTCATCGGATAGCCCGCGAAGAAGAGCCCGTGGGCTTTGAGTTTTTCGTCCAGGGCGTTCGTGATTACTCCCGGCTCCACCGTCACCATCAGGTTTTCGATATCGATGTCGATAATCCGATTCATCTTTTCAAAGCTACACACCACGCCACCGGCGGCGGGAATCGCTGCTCCCGCAAGGCCACTCCCGGCGCCGCGAGGCGTTACCGGAGTGCCGGTGGTGTTGGCCCATTTCATGAGCTGGACTACCTGCTCGGTAGTGGTGGGAAACACCACCGCCTGCGGGGCCTGACGATAATGATCGTCTCCCACCTGATCGATCCCGTAGCGTTGAACCTTTTTGGTATCCACAATCATGTTGTCACCGAAAATCTCGGCCAGCGTGTTCTGATCGGCCATCGTTGGTCTCCTATTCACTTGATTTCACGCGCAGTACGAGCAACGGACCCTCAGGTACCACTGCCCACCTCGAGTGCTCGCCCTGTTT
>CAZNRF010000025.1:0-717 GCA_964575075.1 uncultured Spirochaeta sp.
CGAAATTGAACTCGGTGGTTGTGAGTGGTTTCACTGTAGCCATCGCCGACTCGGACTCGGTCTATGAGGGACCCGATTTCTCAAACGTGGACGGTGGAGATTTAGGTGAGATCAACGGACTCTCAACCGGTAGATTGGAAGAGAGCGACGCATACTTTGTGAATTCGTCTAACGGCATTTACGAGGCGGGAGATGGGAATAGTTTCTCATTGATCACGCCCTCCAACATCACTGACGTCACGTTTTCAGGTACCTTCGAGGTGGACGGCACAGAAGACGATGTCGTGTTTTACCAGCGGCTGGGAGGACTTGGAGGAGTTTCAGCTGCCGACGTCGGTCCAACCAGCGAATGGGAAGACTTCGGCCCTGAAGACCTGGAAGATCTTGTTGATCCTGATAGTAGCCCGGTCCGCGCGCAGGCGAGCGGTGAGGGCAAGGGGTTCTTTGCCACCGCGGCGCTCGACAATTTCCTGGTCACCGAGGCGCTCTTTGACTCCGACATTGATATCGAAGCGTCGGATCTGATAAGCGGGAGTGCGGAAGGCGTACAGTTCTTTAACGTACCGTACCTCGGCACCACACGACCGATGCGGCTCAACCATATGGCGGTGATCACGGTAGGAGCAGACGATACGGAAATCCTGGTTGTGGGCACCCCGCGCGGTGCCTTCGCGTTTCCGGCATCCAGTAACGGATCCGACGCTTCCAGCCCATTCC
>CAZNRF010000025.1:727-13724 GCA_964575075.1 uncultured Spirochaeta sp.
CCGATTCAACTCATCTACCAACGTGGTCAACAGCGATCACCGGACCTTCGAATCGCTGATCCGGGACGAACCGGTTGAAGCACTGGCAACCGACGCCAGTGGCAGATTTCTGGCGATCGCTACGGCGGAGACGGTGGTTGTATTCAACGTGGCGAACGGAATTCCGGACTCTCGTGAGGATGCGCTCTTGATCCTGCCGCGCCGTGGCGTGACGCTGGGAGAGGTTACCGGGTTGGCGCTGCAATCGAACAGCTCCGCCGTTCGGCTCCATATTTCCGGTACTGCAGGACGTACAACACTGGTTCGAAGCAGGTGACCGGCGGCGGTACAATGTAGCCGCTGGATTCAGCACACGCAGTAGGATAGAAAAGTGGGCCGCCCGATATGGGCGGCGGGTCAGATTTGTACGCGTAGTCCCACTATAGCGCCGGGGGCGCGGGTGCCCAGAGCATAGTTCACGTTGGTGAAGAGATTGATCACTGATAGTTTTATATCAAACCCGGTATTGAGAACGACGTTGAAGGCGTTGAAATCCTGTGAAGCATAGGGTTGTACGGCTGGTTCGGTCGTTTCAGTGCCAACTTGGCCCGCGAAGTTTTTGATCCCCGCTTCGTAATCTGATCGCTGGTAATACGCGCTAAATCCCAGGAACGGATACATCACACGAATGAAGCGGCTCGACGCGCGCACGTCGAAACCGAAGGAGTGGGTGGTGGTGGCGAATATGGCTTCCCCTTGAAGTTGTAAAGGGTCGCCACCTTCGGCCAGCTCGAGCGGTTCGATTTCTTCGAGATTATAGCCAAAACCGAGGTCGCTGTAGACGTAGCCGATTCCAGCAGAGATCGCCGGTACTCCTCTGTCCTGGCGAACGAGCACCTTCCGGAGGCGCGTACCGATCGTGGTCAGATTGGCGGTGAGTGCCTCTTGTCCTGCCGTATCTGCAACCGCCTGCGGCACAACTCCTGCCTGGAGGGAGAGCTCGTATCCGGCAGCAAGTCCTACGCCGTAACCCACGCGGAGACTCGGATATGGTGCATAGTTGTCGGTGATATCACGAATTGAATCGTCGTTGAGTCCTGCCTCGGTGAGGAGCTGGTCCAACAAGTAGAAGTTCTTCCAGTTATAGGAATCTTCATCCTGGGTAAACTCAAGAACGCCCGGCGCCACCGTTCCCCCGGCGGAAAACGAAAAATACATCCGAGGGAAGTCGCCTAATTCAGCACTACCCAGTTCATGGTTCATCACCGATGCGGTCTGCAAGTTTGGCACGACATCCTGACCTATCTGGTCGAATACGATTCGCAGGTCATCGGACAGCGAATTTAACTGCGCCTGCACTCCCACAGTGAATGCCACGAGCAGTGCGGCGGCGAGAACGGTCGTTTTTCGTTTCATGCGTGTCCCCCTCGAGATTCCTTACCACAATGATACGGGAACTGCAGAGTTTTTGCCACGATGGATTACAAAAGGGTGAGGGCGGGAGAAGCAGCCGGGGCCGCTTCTCCCTCATGCTCACGAGCGTTGTTGGAGGGTCAGGTTTCGCAGGCGCCGGCGAGGCAGGCGAGCTCTTGCGCGGCGTTGGTAAGATCGGTTTCCTCGTAGCGGTAGATCTTGGAGAAATCTACGTGGGGGAAGGCGGCGATCCGCTCTTCGTACTCCTGCTGCGAGATCTCCTCGTAGGGGAGCTGATCGTAGTTGGCGTCGGAGTGCGGAAGAAATGCCATGCCGCCGATCTTGTCCTGGTGGTCATAAATCCAGCGGATCAGGTCCAGCACCTCGTGTTGCTGGTAGGTGATAGTCACGCTGGGATTGTGCTCGGTGTAGTGCACCCGATTCTGGAGCCAGTAGTTGCACTGCTCGATCGCGCCGCGATCGGAGCGAACCACCGCCGCATCCGGTGACTTTACCGGAAAGTGCACCACCCAGGTGGTGGCGTTGTCCCGGGTCTGGCCGTTCTCGGGGTCCATGGGAGCTCCGGCGTCTCGGAGCACTTTGTATACCGGAGAGTGAGCACTGACGCGGATATTGCGGACGTAGTAGGGAGCCCACCGGGCGTGGATGCCGGAGGCGCTGTTGAGGAGCTGGCTGGAGTTACCGGAGGGCTTCACCGCGGTGGTTGCAGCGGACTGATTGATGCCGAGCATTGCGGCGTAGCGCTTATTCACCTCTACTACATGATCGCGCGGCATCTCCTGGGTTGCCTCATCCTGGCTGGCGGGGCTGTCCATCTGGCCGTTGAGGTCAACTCCCAACAGCCGCTCTTCCTGGCTGTTCTTCTTCCAGATCTCTCGCAGGCCGGGAAAATCGGTGGCCATGCTTTGAATCGTCCCGATGATTGTGGCCAGCTCTACTTTTTCCTTGAGTGTTTCCGCGGTGTCGTCGGCGCGAGCCACGGCACTGGTGAGATTACAGAACTGGTAGGGGCGGAGAATGATCTCGCCGCAGGGGTTGGTGCCGAACTCGGCAGCTTCCCGCCGGGCCGGGCGGTTTTCGAGGGCCGCGCGGCGGTTAAAGATGCCCGGCTCGCCTCCCCCGGATTCCACCATGTCCAGCGTAAACCGTGCAACTTCCTGCTGGGAGAGCTCGCGGTCGGGCCACACGGCGGAGTTGTTGGCGTTCCAGCGCTGGCTGTTGTGCACCCAGAAATCACCGTCTTTGCAGTGGCGCATATCCATGTCGTCGTAATCAAAGAGGGCGATCATGGCGGTACGGCGAACCCCTCCGGAGACGGCGGCGCCCCCCACCGCACACATGATGTCGTGGGCGTCCAGGGTGGTCATAAAAGAACCTTGCCGCGCGAGGATTCGCTCCCGGGCAAAGCGAAGCATTGTGCGCAGCGGCTCGGGACCGGAAGCACGGCCGCCCTTGATCTTCAAGGGGGCCCCCGCCGGGCGAATCTGGCTCATGTCAAAATCGATATCCTCACCGTCAAACCAGGTCTGCATCCCCAGACGGAGCGCTTCGGCCCACCCCTCTGAGGTGTCCGGCACCACCATCGTGGCGGCGCGGCTACCGCTCTGGCGCTTTATGCGCGGCAGCTGCTCAACGTACTGGCGCTCCACGCTGTAGCCAACACCGCAGCCGCTCATCGATATGATCAGCCCTTCCACAAAGCTGTCGATGCTGTCCACCGGCAGGTAGGAACAGTTATAGATGGCGACGTTGTTCCGACGGGCGGGATCACCGGCCATCGCAAGCAGCCGCATCGACGGCATAACCCGCATGTCGAGAATGCCCTTGTGAATGCGCTGATAGTCCTCTTCGGGGAGACGGTTTTCGGAAAGCTCCCGAAGGTAGTCAACCGAGCGCTGCACCGTCTCCAGCCACGTCTCCCGGCGGCCAAGGTCGTAGTCGAAGCGGGAATACTTGTCGTAGAACTGAAACTGCTGAATCGGGGTGGGGAAGTACTGGTCCGCCTGATCAAACGCTTCTTTTACCTCCGCCGGCACGGCGCGGGTCTGTCGGAGCCGGGCATGCTCCGCGCGATAGAGGATGTACGCCTTGGCGGCGGCGTACTCGCCGTTGGCCTGGAGCACCATCTCCACCACGTCCTGAATGTTCTCAACCGACGGTTCCGGATACTGGGCGGCCACCACATTGACCACCTGTCGCGTGATCTCCTGAATCGGCGTCCCTGGAAGCCGTTCCAGGGAGTCGTAGCAGCGGTCGATGGCACGTTGAATCAGCTTGGAGTCGAATGGCACCACTCTGCCGTCGCGTTTGGTGATCTGTTTCGGCGGCTCTTTCCCACCGGTCAGTTCATCATTCTGTCGAGTTCGGATTGTGGCCGAACGTAAAGCGGCGGATTGGTCCATAGCTCCCCTCCCAGGTTTACTTGTTATGATAGCGTCCCAATTGGAACGCCTCAAAGATGCTACGCCATATGTGGTGTAGGCGCAAGAGTTATTGAGGGATTTTGCGAAGAAAATATGGTCAGTTGGCGAGGGCGGCGGCTGCGGCCCGAATCCAGCCGCACGGGAGCGCTTCATCGGCAAACCCGACGACCCGAATACCCAGTTGAGTGGTGATCGCCGTCTCCACCAACGTCTCCAGCTGGTCGGCGGGTACCAGAATGATCCGGGGCCGGGTGATGTAGTCGAGAATTTCCCGCCGAAACGGAAACTGCTGCGTTATGAGTGCGTCGGCGGTTTGCGCCCGCTCAAGGAGCTGTGGCAGGGTCGTACTTCGGAATCGTGTTACCGTGCCCAGGGCGCTCAGCTCCTTCCACGCGGGGGAGGATTCGCACTCCTCAGGGTAATCCAGAACCACTATGTGCATGTGGTGCATCATATCTCGAGATCACCACGATGTGACACCTCTTCCACCGCCAGGCCTCCCAGGTTCAGATAGAACTGCGTCCGGCGTCCGCCGGCATCCGAGGCATGGGGGAGGCGCACCGCCACGCCGGCGGTCAGTTCCAGCGGAATCAGATTGAACTGACCGTGAACGGTCAGTTCGAATCCGGCAGCGGCGTAGTTGTCTACGGTAAGCCCGGCAGCCGTGGTGGCATCCCCCGTGGCGGCATCCCCGGTGGTGGTCTCCGCTACGGCGGCATCTACCGCACCGGCCTGCGTCACATACAGCCGGGACCCCACGTTCTGGAGTGATAATCCCCGCCAGGCGGCATCGAGGGGCCGAGCAGCGGCAGCAACCGCTACCGTACCGGAGAGACCGATATCCGCTCCCTCGATTGCGCCGACACCCTCCGGGGTGAACACCGGTGCCTGCCAGGGCAGATTTTCCATGGCAGCGCCGCTCCCGCTGGTGGCGATCGCCGCAAGGGGAGTCAGCTGAATCCTACCGGTGCGCCGTCCGAGGCGGAGCGATGCGGTTGTGCGCGTGGCCAGGTCAGGCTCGGCCTGATCCAGCAGCTGCGGCTGGAAGCGCGCCAGGGTCTGCACGGCGCCGCCGGTTCCGCCAAAGATCTGGCCCCGTCCTGCATAGCGGTATCGCAGGAGTCGGAGCGCCCCGGTCACACCGATCGTCTGTGTCACGTCCGGATCGGCCTCGACCTGATAGGAGCCGCTACCGCGGGCCACCACACCCTGGTAGTGGGAAGTATTCTCATCGTACCAGAGGGGTCGTGCTACCGATGCGGCAACGCTCCGGGAATCCTCGATCGTTCGCGCGGCGGAAACCGTAAGGGATGTGGCCCCCGGCGAATAGGTGTATGCGATTGAGCCGGAGGGTTGGCCGTCGGTGGGACTGTACGCGGCAAACGCCTCAAGGTTGTGGCGGCCCAGATTGCTTGCGGCGATGAGTCCCGCACCAAAGACGAACTCAGTTGGTCCCGAGTCGTCTCCGGCCACATCCACCGTGGGTATCCACAGTACCGGCCGCGGGAAATCCCAGTACCGCTGTGACGTCTTCAGGATTGCGGCTTCGTCACCGGCCACCGGCGGCTGGTCGGGTCCTGCCTCCACCGTGTCCACCGTTTCCGCCGGGCCCACCCTTCCCGCCGGACGCGGATCAACTGATCCCTGCCGCACGGTAAAGCCCGAGTTCCGGTAGGTCCCGTAGAGAACTTCACCGGTAGGATCGGGAAACCCGGATACAACACCCACTTGATCGGTGAGCAACAGCTCTATCGTCGGCATAGCTTCGGCCGGTTCGTTGGGGTCGGCCGGTTCGGTGGCGTCGGCCGTGCCGGGACGCCCGTCGGGCAGCGTGGTGCGGTATAACTGCAGCAGGCCTCCGGCGTCGGCTACAAACCACACCTCGCCGGATGGGGTGAACCACGGACGGTACTCCGCATCGCGGTCACCACCCACGTCGATACGGTATTCCGCCGTGTAGGTGGGTTCGACGGTACCGTCAGCCGGAGCTGTGTCGGACTGATCGCGTTGGAGGATGACGATCGATTGTCGGCCCCGGATGTTTTCCACCACAGCGATACGTCGACCATCCCGGGAGAGGGCGGGCATGGACAGAAATGCATCCGCCGGCGCGTATACGGTGGTGGTCTCGCCGCTGTCCGGGTTGACGGAGACGAGGTGGCTAAAGCGGCCGCTGCGCTCTGCGGCAACGATCGTCCCGCCGGTATCGTCCAGGGCGGGATGGAACAGCCGCGCGCCGGTGGTCACTCGGTCATGCCGTCCATCGTTCAGATCGATCAGGTAGAGATCCCCGGAGCTCACATATGGCCCGCCGTTGACGCCGGCCCGATCGGCGCGCTGCACCACCGCCGCCGCCCGCCCTCCGTCGGCGGAGACCGCCACCGAGTATTCATCCAGCGGAGTCACCGCCGCGAGATGCGTCCAGCCCTCGTCATGGTCGAGAAGCTGGATGCTGCCCGGATCGAAGGCGCCACGATGCAAGGCCATAGCGCCGCGGTCGGTGACGCTCAGGAAGTGTCGCTGAGCGAGTGGGTCCGGTTTGGTGCTGGAAGGAGTGGTGATGGGCTGCCCGGCGGGAAGAGCCCGGCGGTCGGCGTGGCGTACCGCCCGAGCTTCCACCATCTCCTGGTGGAGTTCCGGAGCGCTTTTGCCGGTGGTGCGGCGCACAGCGCGGCGCATACCGAGAAACGGCCACCGCTGAAACTCCCGGTTGAGCTCGATAAACGCCTCCTCACCGTACTCCCGCAGGAGATGATCAGTGAGGAGATAGCCGGCAGAGTAGATCCGACCGCGCGGAGGATACGCCGAGGCCACCCCCGCCTGATCATAACTGTACATCTCATCGGAGAGAATCGGTGCCACCCACTCCATCTCGAAGTAGGGGTTGCGCCCCCGACCTCCCGTGGTGAGGAGCGTCTCGCCGGTGGTAGTAGGGCCTTCTATGGCCCACCCCGGCAGAAAGAGGGTGCCTCCCGCCGCGGCGAGGGGTCCAAACACCCGCGATGCGGTTCCAAAGAAGCCGATCGGCTGCATGAGATGGAGGTAGTGAACCACCTCGTGCACAAAGACCGACTCCAGCCAGTCCTCGGTGCGGGCGCCCATCCAGGGTCCTGCCGGTGCCGCAACAAAAAGCGCCACATGGGGCGGATAGGGCGTAAAGAAGCCGTTTGCTCGGGCGGTCTGTCCGTATATCACCACCGGAATCGACTCCGACGGCTCGTACTGCAGAAACCCGGTGGTACGCTCCCACACGGATGGGGCCAGTTCCGCGACGCGGGCGGCGGCGTCGGCATCTTCCGCGCGATACACGATCTGAAAATGGTCGGTGTCGTGGCGTAGCCACTCATCCGCGGCCGGCTCGTCTGCATGGGCCGGCACCGCAGCCGCCAGATGCAGCGCCACCGCAATTACCAGGGTTGTCACCGGGAGTACGGCCAACGACCGGTGGCGGCTCCGGTGATCGCCTGCCCCCCGCCTACCGGAGCTCACACATCAACCCCGCGGGTGGCGAACATGCGGATGCCTTCCGTTTCAAACCGTGACCGCACCGCTTCTACTTGCTCCCGGATCCTGCGAGCCTCCGCTTCGGTTACGTAGGTCACGTAGACGAAGTTCTCCTCCGGCCAGATGTGGTCCCCCCGACGGGGCCCGGCGTGGCCGGCGCCCTGCACCTCCGGTAGGAGCGTGTAGTGACCGCCCACCTCCGCGGCCTCCAGGAGTTCGAAAAAATCTTCCTGTATCGAACGATTGGCGATCACTTCGACCCGAATCGTATCACTCATGTTGTTTGCTCCTCCCGCGCTTCCGCCGTCTCGTGTCGCTGGATGCGCCGCTGTTCTCTGCGCTGTAGGCGCTGGTCGCGCTTCTCTGAGAGCCGATTAAAGATCGCATAGATCACCGGAATCAGATAGAGCGTTAAGAGCGTCGCCACGGTGAGACCCCCGACCACCGTTTTAGCGATCGGCTGCACCAGACTGGAGCCTTCTCCCGCGGCGAACGCCACCGGCACGAGTCCCAGGACGGTGGTGAGCACCGTCATGAGGATGGGGCGCAAGCGGTTGCCGCCGGCCTCCACACAGGCATCGGTGATCGAGAGTCCCCGCTTGCGGAGGAGGTTGGTGTAGTCCACGAGCACGATGCCGTTATTTACGACGATTCCTACGAGCACCACCAGACCGACCGCCGTGAAGAGGCTGAAGTTGGTTCCCGTGGCCACGTACAGCACGATAACTCCGATGAGCGTCAGAGGTACCGTAAAGAGAATAATAAAGGGATCCAGAAAGGACTCGAACTGGCTTGCCATTACGCCGAACACGAGAAAGACCGAGATCAGAAGTACATAGACAAATGTCCGGCCATACTCTTGCAGATCCTCAAAGTCACCGCCGTAGGTGATAATCAGTTCCTCGCTGGAGGGTATTTCTTCCTGGATCAACCGCTGAATCTCCGGCATTACCACGTTGATCGTCTCCCCCTGGGCCAGACCGGCGGTAATGGTGAGCGTCCGACTCTGATCCTCACGGGTAATGCTGACCGGTCCGGTGCTTCGCTCCAACGAGACAAAACTGGACAAGGGGATTTGCTGCCCAAACTGATTGTTAATGACGATCTTATCCAGGTCGGGGATCTGATCACGCCCCCGTTCCTCCAGGAGAAGGAGAATATCGTATTCGTTGCCGCCGGTGCGGTAGCGTCCGGCGGTAATGCCGTCAATATTGGCCCGAACCTCCTGGCCGACGGTTTGCACATTGAGTCCCAACTGGTACGCCTTTTGTCGGTCGATGACGATTTCCACCTGGGGAAGCCCCTCGGACAGGTTCATTTGCGGTTCCGTGGCTTCCGGAACCTCATCCTCGATAAGCTCAATAATCCGATCTCCCGTCTCTCGCATGAGATCGCGGTCGTCGCTGCGGAGCGTAATCTCAACGGGAGAGGCGTTAAACCCACCACCCCCGGGGCCACCGCCACCACCAAAGGAGAAGACCGCCCCGGGAAAGTTGTCGAAGTAGCCCCGAAGGAGCTCCTGCACTTCCCGGGCGCTCATTTCCCGTTCCTCAAATGAGGGTAGTATGATCGTGAGGCTGCCTTGGCTGGTATCCGCGGCGCCCAACCCAAAGAAGGAGCGCTCTCCCGCTTGCACGATAACATCCTCGTACGCCGGAATCTCCGACACGGCGATCGCTTCCAGCCGCTGCAGAACCGATCGCGTTACTTCCAGCCGCGTGCCGATCGGCATTTCCACATCAAGCGTCACTGAATCTTCTTCCTGCTCCGGAGTAAATTCGAATCCGGTCATGGGAATCATGAACAGACTGCCCCCAAATGCTGCCAAAACCAGCACGATGACGATCCATTTGTGTCGGAGCGAGAACGCCAAGCTTCGCTTGTATCCGTTGTCCAAATTGGTGAACATCCGAGCCATGCCGTCGTCCACGCGCTTGAGGATTCCCCGGAGGGGCCGCTGCTTGCGCGAATAAATCGGCAGATAGTGGCTGGTAAGCACGGGAATGAGAAACACCGCCACCGCCAGCGAACTCAACAGTGAGATCACCACCGTAAAGGCGAGATCGCTAAAGAGCTCGCCGATCACCTCCAACTGGGAGCGAAAGATCGCCAAGGGAACAAACACGAACACGGTGGTGAGGGTGGAAGCGGTAATGGCCGTGATCATTTCTTGACTTCCGAGAATGGCGCTGGCGGTGAGTTTTGCGCCCTTCTCCCGGTAGCGAAAGATGTTCTCCAGGATAACGATACTGTTGTCCACGAGCATCCCGATACCCAAGGCGAGACCCGTGAGGGTCATCAGATTGAGCGTCAGTCCCGCAAAGAACATAAACATCAGCGTCACCACAATGGATACCGGAATTGATATCGCGATGATAAGGGTTGTTTTGATACTACGCAGGAAGAAGAACAAAATGAGTACCGCCAATACTCCACCGGTAATGGCGGAGTTGGATACATCCGCCAAGCTATCACGGATTAGCGTGGTGGTGTCTTCCACCACACTCACCTCTACGCCCACCGGCAGCGACTCATTGATGCGTTCCAGCTGTCCAATGACGTTGTCCGCCACCTGCACCGAATTGGTGCCGCTCTGTTTCTGGACCGTCACGAAGACCCCGGGCTCCCCGTTGATGAACACCGAGCTCGTTTCGTCGCGATATCCATCGTAGACGTTGGCAATATCCCGGAGGCGTACTCCCGCCGCCGGCGTGACTTCGCCCGAATTGGGGTCCTGACCGGGCTGGTTGCGATAGGCCACCACCGTGTCACGGATCTCTTCAATGGAGTCATATTCACCGGCGGTACGAATCAGGTAGTTCACGTTACCTTCGGTGATATTGCCGGCGGAGACTTGAGCATTGTTGGACCGGAGCGTATTGGCAATTTGGGTAAAGTTGAGCTCGTACGCTTCCAGTCGGTTTTGGGGAATCTCTATGCGGACAATGCGCTCGCGGCCGCCCTGGACTCCGGCCAGCGCCACCCCTTCGATCTGTTCAAGACGGGGCTGTACCGTATTCTCCGCCAGTTCCCGTAGTTCCTCGGGACTGCGATTTCCGGACATCTCCAGCTGGAGGATCGGAATAAGCGCCGGGTCAAATTTGAAGATCTGCGGTGTCGTCGCCTCATCCGGAAGCGCTTCTTTTACCAGCTCCAGGCGGTCGCGGACCTCGTTGGTGGCCTCCGTCATATCCGTTCCGTAGCTGAATTCCATCTGCAATTGACTGGAGCCCTCACTGGAGGTGCTGGTGATCGTCTCGATATTGCTGACGTTGGAGAGCTGCCCCTCCAGCGGACGGGTGACGCTGCGCTCAATTTCCTCCGGACCGGCGCCTTCATAGTTGGTAAACAGAATCAGCACCGGAGGATCGATTTCCGGAAAGAGATCGATCGCCAGATCGCTGGTGGTATACAACCCGAACCCCAGGACCAGGGCAAATATAATGAATACCGTGGTCGGTCGCGAGACAACGCGTGTGCTCATGCTCATGACCGCCCCCTACCGCACCGTGTCTTCGGCGGTCAGCGGTTCCACGGTATCCACCACTCGGACCTGCGAGCCGTCTTCCAGCAGATTCTGTCCCTGATACACCACGCGCTCGTCCGGGGCGAGGCCTTCGGTTATTTCCAGCTTGTTGTCGATCTCGATACCCGGATTGACGACCCGCCGTTCGACGGTGTCCTCGTCGGTCACCACATAGACAAACGTTTCTCCGAATCGCCGAATCAGTACGTCTGCGGGAACTTTGACGATATTGTCTTTCTGCTCGGTGATTACGCGCACCTCGGCAAACATACCGGCGCGAATCACCGGGTCCGGCTCCTCGAAGCGCAAGGTCACTTCCAGTGTACGCGTGAGGGGATCCACCACCGGGCTGAGGTCCGTAACGGTGGCGTCAAACGTGCGGTCTGGAAAGGCGTCGAGACTGACCACCGCCGGTAGGCCCTCCGTAACTTTGGAAATCAATCGCTCCGCCACGTTCACTACAATCTCCAGATCGTTGGTTCGTGAGACTTGCGCCACCGGCGATGATGGGGATATTTGGGCGCCGACTCGTGCCGGAAGCCTCGTAATCGTGCCGGCGATCGGTGCGCGCACGGGGCTCAGGGCAAAGTTCTGTCCCGGGCGGGAGGGATCGACCTCGGCGATCCTCTCGCCGGCCTCCACCGTCTGACCAACCCGGACGTACAGCCGTGCGATCTCTCCGTTGGTATCGGAAAAGACGTCGACGCTGGCGGTGGTCTCTACATCCCCGTTCATCTCAATGTAGTCGTTGATTTCCCCTTGTACCGCTGGGGTGACGTTTACGGCGAACACCGTGTCCACGTTCTCACCACCGGTGACCTCCTCGTCGGGGGCATCGCCATTCTGGGGGTCACCGGCCATCTCTCCTGGAGAGCACGCCGCCAGGGTAGCAAGCAGTGCTACCGCCATGGCGGTTGCCAGCCACCGGCCGGCACGTCGGATTGGTGCGTTCATTCTTGGATCTCCCTTATTTCATTGAGTGTTGCGTTCATCTCGTATTCCAGTTCGAGAAGGCTGTCCATGATGTTCTTTTTCTCCTCCAGCAGGTTGAGCTCCGCATCCTGCAGTTCCACTTCCGCGGTCTGCACTTCCAGAAGATCCCGAAGCCCGTTGTTGTAGCCTACTTCCGCCAGGTCATAGGCGCGTTGCGCCAACTCCACGTTGCGCTCCAGGGCGCGGAGGGTCTGACTACTATTACGAATCTGGAGCAGTAGTCCGCGGACGTTGATTTCCGCCCCGCGCAGCGCTTGTTCCACATTGAGCCGGTTCTGCTCCAGTTGCATATCGAACTCCGAAAGCTGGTTGCGGGTCCTGCTGTAGGGAAGCCACGCATCCAACGGTTGCACGATGGAAACGGTGAACGCGCCGCTGCGTTGCGACCAGTTGTCGCCGTCAAACCAGTTATCGTCCCAGGGATCACCACTAAACGACGGATCGACGTTGAACCCGAATCGTAGGTAGGGGGCGCGTCCCGATTGCGAGTCGAGGTCGGCGGCTCGTCGTTGTTCTCGCAGCAGGTGGGCCGCCTTCTCCAGCTGTTGAATATCAAAGCGTTGCCGGAGGACCGCCCGTTCCACGGTGGTGGTGTCGAAGGTAACATCCGGTGGTTCTATTTCCCCGGTGGGATCGATGTCCGCCGAGAGTGGTAAGCCGATGCTGTTCTTAAACGCCAGCAGCGCCTGCTGGTAGGAGGTTTCCAGGCCGGTTAGTGACGGCCGCAAGTTCTCGAGGCTTACCTGGCTTGAAAGGAGGTCGTACTCATCAATGAGTCCGTTGTCAAAATTGGCCTGGGCCTGCTCGAAGCGCTGCTCGGCGTTGGCGATTTGCTGTTCCTGGAGCGCGATCCGGCGCTTCAGCAGTAGAAGATCGTAGAACTGCTGGCTCACGTCCCGTTCCACCTGGGCCCGCGCCTCCGCCAGTGAGATAAGACCGTTCTCGTAGTCAAGCTGGGAGAGAGAGATCCCCGGCACCATTTGCATCGAGAGCACCAGATTAAGGTCCAGCCCGGCGGACATGAACCACTGGGGGTCCGCCTCCGCGCCGGGTATCGGCAACGGTTCCGGTTCGACATTCCGTCGCCCCATCGTCACCGTGGCGCTGGCGGTGGGGTAGAAGCGATTCCACCACGTAT
>CAZNRF010000025.1:13824-16195 GCA_964575075.1 uncultured Spirochaeta sp.
CGCCCCATCGTCACCGTGGCGCTGGCGGTGGGGTAGAAGCGATTCCACCACGTATCGGCGATCAGTTTCTTCTGGCGCACCTCCGCCATCTCCGATTCGATGCCCAGATTGCTCTCCAGGGCGAAGGCTACGGCGGTTTCGAGGTCGATCTCTTGGGTGGGTGCGGTGAGGGGCGCGATGAGGGCCGCCGCTACACTCGCAATCCAAACGATTCTATTCATGGTGGACTGCTCCTTGATTCGTCTGATGGTGGAGAAGCGCCGAGACCACTCCGTTTGCAAACAGGTGATACAGATTCCGGATGAGCGGAATGATGCGATCCTGCCGACGGTGGTGGTCGGCGATTCCCGACATTTCCTGCATGACGAGAACGTTAATGTAGGTAAGAACGGTGAACCCCTGATGAGGATCTCCGGCAAGCTGACCTTCTACCAGCATCTCCGAGACAAACTCGTAAATACGCTGAATCTCGAGTAACTGATCCGGTGGGAGTACCACGTCAACGTTGGTCTCCCGAATCCAGTTTTCTACGATAATGGTACTGGGATCGTGATAGGCGTAGGCGGCGATCATCACGAACAGACCGTAGAGACGGTCGGTATGCGAGCCAAGCTGGGAGAATCGCGTGCGGGCGAGAGACGCAAAATGACGCTGAGCATCGAGAAGGGTCTCCGCGAGCATGTCATCCTTGTTGGAGAAGTAATGGTACAACCCGGATTTGCTCAGCCCCGCCCGGTGGGCGATTCGCTCCACCGTGGCGGCTCCATAGCCAACTTCCAGAACCGTCTCCGTGATCGCATCGAGGACACGATGGTGTTGCGGAAGCTCTTCCGGGTGTATCCACGCGATACGCTCCACTTCTGCTCGGTCACAACTGTCTGCTGATGTGAGAAACCCATGTAAGACATGTTCTGTTCCCGAGGTGATGAGCTGTACCTGCTGCTCACGGTCCAGCTGGACATGCTCCGGCTCAAAAATCATGGGAGGATTGGAGCCGTTGAGCGCGCCGCTGCGGTAGTGCTCGGTGGTCCAGAACGCTGCGGCGGTGGTGATGTAGCGCACGATCAACATCAGCATGGATTCCTCAACGCCACCGGACCGATCGTCTACCAGATCCAGAAGAAGTGCGTCGTGTTCCCGAAGCACCGCATGGCACGGATTATCACTCCGGGTGCGGCGCCCGAGAAGCGTGCGAATGAAGTACAGGTAGTGGTAGGGATGTTCATCAAAAAAGGTAAAGACCGACTCGAAGTAATGCCGTACGACTTCACGAATGCGATCGGCGGTGGTGCCGTCGGTTGAGCGAGCGAACGAGTAGTTTCGCATCGGCTGAACCACAAAATCCCGCATGCGACCGGCATAATCCGCGTCCAGGGCATACATGAGCTCTTCTTTGCTGCGGAAATAGCGGTAAAGCGCCGGCTTGGTGACGCCCAGCTGTTTTGCCACCAGGTTGAGGCTCGTCTGATTGAAGTGGGTGCGCCCCCAGGCGGAAAACGCCGCATCGGTGATGCGCTCTCTGTTGAGGGGTGGTCGTGCCGTTTTGATGTGCTCCTCCTGAGTGTTACCGTATGTTCGGTAACTACCGTCCATACGGTAACTGAAGATATGAATAACGCTTGCAAAAATCAAGCTCTCGATGCACTGTCTAATCGTTAATTAACATGTGGCGTGTAGCGTAAGCACAACCTAAGGAGGAACCGTATGAAACAAGTATTGAGTATGCTGGTGCTCGTGGCACTACTGGTCCCGCAGGCGTTTGCCAGCGGACAGCAGGAAGCAGAGTTGGGCACCGAGGAGAACCCGATCGTCTGGGCATTTGTGCCGTCTGGTGACACCCAGGAGATTACCGCCGGTGGTCAGGCTGTTGCCGATATGATCTATGAGCGGACCGGGATCGTCGTTGAGGCCAGCGTTGCCACGGAGTATGCCGGTGTGATCGAGGCGCTTCAGAGCGATCCTCCCAGCGCGCACATGGCGAGTCTGGCGACCTTCTCGTACGTGGTTGCCGCCGATCGCGGCGTGGCTGAAGCGGAGCTGGTCGCGGTGCGCTACGGTCGTCCGTTCTACGACGGGCAGATCATCGCCGGCGCCGAAACCGATATCAACAGCATTGAAGATCTCGACGGCGCCAGCTTTGCCCGCCCTGACCCCTTGAGCACTTCCGGCTGGATCATTCCGAGCCTTACGATCCGCGCTGCCGGTATCAACCCCGACAGTGACATGTCGATTGTGGACGCCGGTGGGCACACCGGCGTGGTTACGTCGGTATACAACGGGGATGTGGACGCGGGAGCCACCTATGTTGATGCTCGAGGCGACGTTGAAGAGGACTTTCCGGATGTGTACGAGCGGGTCAACGTGATTGAAG
>CAZNRF010000026.1:0-16147 GCA_964575075.1 uncultured Spirochaeta sp.
GGCTTCGGCCCCACCACCACCGCCGGCGGCGGCTACAGCTACGGGGGCCGCAGCGGTCACACCAAACTTCTCTTCCATCATCTTGACCAGCTCGCTCACTTCGAGCACGGTCATTCCTGCAACAGCTTCGAGGATATCCTCTTTCGTTATGTCTGCCATATTACCTTCTCCTTTTCATGTTTCCGACGATAGCAGGCAGCCGAAGCGAAGACTAACGTCGGTTGATTACAGCCAAATCGGGGCGTCAGCCCCGCGTTGTCTCCCAAATTACTCCGACTTCGCGTCGGCAACGGCCTGCATGACGCGGGTGATATTGGTAGGTACGCCGTTGAGAGCATACACCAGATTCTGCAGCGGCGCTTGCATTACGCTCATCAGCTGGGAATAAAGCGCTTCCCGACTGGGGAGCTTGCTATACGCCTCCGCCTGTGCCGCATCATAGATGTTGGCGCCGACAAGCGCGCCTTTCACCTCTACCGGGTTCTCTTTGGCGAAATCAAACAGCGCCTTCACGACCGGGGCGGAATCACTGTTTGAAATAGCCACCGCTGTGGGGCCTACCAGGTAGTCCGACACATCGGGTTTTTCCATTTGTTGAAACGCGATCTTCGCGAAGTTGTTCTTTACAACCTTGAAGTCAGCATCCATCTCGCGGAGCTGCGTACGAAGCCGCGTGATCTGATCAACGGTCAAGCCGCGATAGTTGGTAAATATGAAGTCTCCCGCCTCGCCAAACTGCTCTTTCAGCGCATCAACGGCGGCAACTTTGGTGTCGTTTACTTTCGTCTGATAGCCTTCCATCACTTACTCTCCTACCACCACTCGTACGCCCGGCCCCATCGTAGAGGATACCGCAACGGACTTCATGAAGATACCCTTTGTTTCCGCGGGGCGCCGCTTCCCGACTTCGTCCAGGATCAGGCGGATATTCTCCACAATCTTGTCGGTTTCCATGGAAACCTTACCTACCGCAAGGTGCACGACGCCGGTCTTATCCGAACGAAACTCAACCCGACCCTTTTGGAGCTCCGCAACTGCAGCAGCGACATCCATCGTCACCGTCTGAGTTTTCGGATTGGGCATCAATCCGCGGCGTCCGAGAACAGGGCCTAATCGACCAACGTCCTTCATCATATCCGGAGTGGCTACCGCAACATCAAAATCGAGCCACCCACCTTTAATCTTCTCGATCAGATCATCATCGCCAACGAAAGCGGCACCGGCCTGACGAGCTTCTTCCGCTTTCTCACCTTTGGCGAACACAAGGATCCGCTTCTCGCCCTTGAACTGATTGGGGAGAACGAGGGTATCCCGAACGGTCTGACTTTTCTTCAGGTTGAGGCGCATGGCAAGCTCGACGGTCTCATCGAACTTGGCAGGGGCAACGTCTTTCACCAGCGTTACCGCTTCACTGACTTCATACTCGCGGGTCCGGTCGACCTTGCTGAGCGCTTCGTGATACTTCTTTCCACGCTTCATCGACTTAGCCCTCCACCGTTACGCCCATTGCACGGGCGGTGCCGGCGATGATTTTGACCGCCGCATCCAGGTCATTTGCGTTGAGATCATCCATCTTGGTCTGGGCAATCTCTTCAAGCTGAGCTCGGGAGATTTTCCCTACCTTGGTCTTGTTGGGTTCCGCCGACCCCTTGGCCAAGCCAAGCGCCTTCTTGATCAGAACAGCCGCCGGCGGCGTTTTGGTAATAAACGTGAATGAACGGTCGGCGTATACCGTGATCACGACCGGAATCAGAATCCCCGGCTCGTACCCTTTGGTAACGTCATTGAACTGCTGAACAAATTGCGGGGCACTCACACCGTGCGGACCTAATGCGGGTCCGACCGGCGGTGCCGGCGTTGCTTTTCCTGCGGGCACTTGCAGTTTTATCTGCGCCGTGACCTTTTTCTTCGCCATATGGCCTCCTCTGTGGTACATACGCCCCGAAGCTACGGTTCCACGAACCACAATCCCCGGTGACTCCCACGCGTTCCCTGTCCTGGGAACCGTACTGCTCTGCTCGCCGCCGCGTTATCGGCGCCGGGCTATAGTTTCTCGACTTGAAGAAAATCCAGCTCTACCGGAGTAGAGCGACCAAAGATTCCTACGGTGACGCGAATCTTGGCGCGCTCAGGATTCACCTCTTCAACGGTGCCGGTGAACGTATTAAACGGCCCATCGATAATTCGAACCGTTTCGCCGGCAACGAACGTTTCCTTTGGCTTGATGGAACGATCACCCTTAATCTCACCGGTTTTCTGGAGAATCGTTCGCGCCTCTTCTTGAGAGATGGGCTGCGGCTTTGAGCCCGGACTGGAACCGACGAAACCGGTGACACCATTTATTCTGCGAATTGCGGAAAGCACGCTCTTCCACCCCGGCTCGGGAAGATCCATCTCCATAAGGACGTAACCGGGCAAGAACTTCTTATTGGTGACGCGTTTTTTGCCGTCCCGCACCTCAACAACCTCTTCCGACGGCACTTTAATGTCCAGCACCGCGTCACCGAGCTTACCTTCTTCCATCATCATCCGAAGGGTGCGCTCGATTTTGTTCTCGTAGCCGGAATAGGTGTGTAAGACGTACCAGTTTCTTGCCATAGTGGATATGATCCTGTTCCTGACTCTAGAAGAGCAGGTCGATGCCGCTCAGAAACAGGTAGTCCAGCAATCCAAGCAACGCGGCAAAAATCATCACGGAGACGAGAACGACGCGAGTTGAGGAGCCAACCTCTTCGCGCGACGGCCAGGTTACTTTTTTTAGCTCGGCATAACTGTCCTGAAAAAAGGCGATAATTCGCTTCACCAGATGCTCCTCAATAAACAAACAGCCGTCTACGCTCCCAAACGAACAGGCCAGGCAGGATTCGAACCTACAACATCCGGTTTTGGAGACCGGCGCTCTACCAATTGGAGCTACTGGCCTAAGAAAGCGGACGGCTACTTCCGCACAGCCCTCGATCGGACTTGAACCGATGACCCCATCCTTACCATGGATGTGCTCTACCAACTGAGCTACAAGGGCACAATTTAGGCTCGAAGGAACATAGCAGAGGGGCCGAAAACTGTCAAGTCAAGGCAACTCTGGTGAAACGTGCTTCACCCATTCGCGGATGCGATCGTTGGTGCGATCCGCCTGATTGTCTTCATCGATAATGAGACCAATAAACCGCCCATCCCGTACCGCTCGAGACGCCGTAAAACTGTAGCCCTCGGTATCGGTCCAGCCCACGACGGTGCCTCCCTGTTGGATCACGGTATCATACAGGAGGGCTATGCTGTCACAAAACGTCTCAGGATAGTTCTCCTGATCACCGACACCTACGAGAGCTACCGTCTTCCCTGAGAAATCGAGCATCTCTACTTGAGGAAAGAACTTCTCCCAATCATCTTGCAGATCTCCGACACCCCATGTGGACGATACAAACACCAAAGAGTTGCGATCCTTGATTACGTCCGGGGAGATGGTGGAGACATTGAAGAGTTCTGCCCGATCGGGCCCGAAAGCTGCAGCTAACCGCTGTGATACGTATTCAGTGTTTAGAGTGGACGATCCATAGATGATCGCTACCATACATGCCCCCCTGCCGGATGATTGCTGTGCTATTGTACCGTGAATATATTGTGATCCAAATTCAGCCGTCAACGGCGACGCAAGATTCTTGAGGAGATATCACTCGAGACTCCCCGATCGTGATCACCGCACGAACCCCGCCACTGCTAAGATTGGAGAGGTGCACGGGAATGCCGTGCTTCTCCGAATGCCATCGAATACTGGTGAGACCGATTCCGCTGCCATGCGCTTTTGTGGTGTGTCCAACTGCCACGGACGGACAGTAGAGACAGTTTCCCGTGACACATCGGCGGCAGAACGGCAGTCCAGGGCCGGTATCCTCGATGCGGATCTCAATACCATGCACAACGCGCTGCGTCGATACCTGGATGCGCGATGCACCATACTCCACACCGCTACCCGCTTGTTCCATGAGCGCCTCGCACGAGTTGCTGAGCAGATTTTCCACAATCGAAACCAGCGGAGCCGGTGGGACTCGCACCATGAGAGGCTCCTCCGGAAAAGAAATGTGAAAACTAATCTCTCGGCGGTAGGTGAGGTTGGATTGAAACACATAGAGCGCTGACTCGAGCAGTGTTCGTAGATCCCCCTCGTCTTCCTCATACCGTTGTGCTGCGGTAGTGATCAACGTCACGCGCTCGATCCGTTCAGCCAGCCGACTCACGTAGCTGCGATATCGTCGGACCTGCCGAGGGTCAAGCGGCTCATTTTCACTGATTGCAAGAAACTGGCCAAACGCATCGAAGAGCGCGAGATCGTTCTTGAAGTCGTGGACGATGCCCGTCACGTTCCGACCAAACTCCATGAACGGCTGCTGCTCCTGATATGTTGACTGCAGTTCCCGATGCATCCGCTGCAGGTGCAGGAACTCATTTTCAAAAACCCAGTACAACACCGGGATCGCCACCATAATTGCAACAATTTGATTAACCATGCGGTCAAGGCTCATGGTGTCTAAAAATACGAATCCGGCGACCCGGGCGAGCATCAAGGCCGTAAAAATCGACCCGATCTTCACAATGGGACGGGTCCTGAGCATCCCGTATTTGTAGGCGAGGGCAGCAGCGATCACAAACACGATGTCACCGCCGAGCTCCCGCGGAGCGATATAGCCCGTCACCGCCACCCCTAATCCCATCAGTATTAGAATCTGGGCCAACCGGGACGCCCGATTCTCCGGCATGCCCGTCAGTATGAGAAACAGCGCGGCGAAGATCGAGTAAATGATCGTAGTATGGGAACCGAGGAGGTCAGAGACGCTGAACTCAGGGATTGTGACGGCGCGCCTCACCGTGAGCGTAACGACAAAGGCAACCAAAAGCAGGGCAAAAAGAATGCTGATCTGTCGGAATCGCGTCTCTATCTTCATAAGGGATCGAATAGTATGTTTAGTGTCACCAGCTTACTCCCTTATATCCCTGGGGTCAAACAGTGAGGTGGCGCCATGGAAGCCACCTTTCCCATGATTCCTTGACCTTCTTTGTCATATTTTTATACTGACACGTGCCGCCCGGAAGAACTACATTGGAGCATACGGTGAACGAGACAATTCAGACAGGCACCGGTTTCTCGGTGCATATGATACGCGAGCTCAACGACGGAACATACGTGCTTCGCTTCGATCGAAACGGTTTGCAGTACGAGCCAGGCCAGTACCTCAGCGTGGGGCCCGCCGATGATATTCATTTGAGAGAGTACTCGGTCTACTCCAGCCCCTCCGATGACTACCTCGAGATTCTGATCAAGGAAGTTGCCGATGGGTACGTCAGCCGACGGTTGCACGCGCTGGGGCCGGGAGATCCGATACGGGTGGACGGCCCGTTTGGATTCTTTACGATTGACGAAGACTGGCGGAATCATCGGTTTGTTTTTATCGCCACCGGTACCGGCATATCCCCGTTTCACAATTTCGTGCGCAGCTATCCCGGGCTCGACTACCAGGTACTCCACGGGGTGCGGGCGCGTTCGGAGCGCCACGAACACGAAACGTTCGCCGATGACCGGTATATCTCATGTATTTCCCGCGACGGCAGCGGCGATTTTCACGGTCGAGTGACTGACTATCTTCGGGCTCATCCGGTGGATCAGGCGGCGCGCTACTACCTGTGTGGCAACTGCGACATGATTTACGAAGCGTTCGATATCCTCCAGGATGCGGGCGTACCGCATAACCAACTATTTGCAGAGGTCTATTTCTGATGAGATACCATTTGGTACCACTGGGCTGTCAAATGAACCAGTCCGACGCTGAGCGGATCCGGACGGTGCTGGAAGAACTCGGATATGAGCGATCCGAGCGGGAGGAGGACGCGGACCTCCTGGGAGTCGTGGCGTGCTCGGTGAGACAGAAAGCGATCGACAAGGTCTACAGTAAAATTCACAAGTGGAACGAGTGGAAAAACGATCGCAACCTGCTGACGTTTGTTTCGGGATGTATGCTCCCGGAGGATCGGGAAAAGTTTCTCAAGCGCTTTGATCTGGTCTTTACCATCAATGAACTGCCGAGTGTGCCGGATATGATTCGCCACTACGGCGTGGTTACGCCAACATCATTGACTGAGCCGGTGGGCACGGAGCGCACGAGTCAGCATCATGCGGCGATACCCTCCCCCGAGCGGTCCGAAGATGCGCCGCGCTTATTTACGCCGGCGATGCCGGCGGGACCACACGGCGTCACCGAGGATATTCGAGAGGGATTCTGGCACGTAAAACCGACCCACACCTCGTCGTTTGAGGCGTATGTGCCGATTCAGAACGGCTGTGACAAGTTCTGTACGTTCTGTGCCGTGCCCTACACGCGCGGCCGGGAGGTATCACGCCCCTCTCGGGAGATTCTGGCGGAGGTGGAGCAGCTGGTAGCCGCCGGATACAAGACGATTACCCTCCTGGGGCAGAACGTGAATAGCTACGGTCTGGATCGTCGCAGTAATGAGATCACCTTCAGCCGGCTCCTCAAAGAGATCGGAATGCTGACCCGAGGCGAAGATCTCTGGGTCTACTTCACCTCACCACATCCTCGGGACATGACCGACGACGTCCTCGAGACGATCGCCGAGTACCCGACGATCGGCAAGCAGGTACACCTCCCGATTCAAAGTGGGGATGATAAAGTCCTGATTCGCATGAACCGCAACTACCGTGTGAGCGGATACCGCAAAGTTGTGGAAAGCATCCGTCGTATCCTGCCGGAGGCCACCTTGTTCACCGATATCATCGTAGGCTTCAGCGGTGAGACGGAAGAGCAGTTTCAGCACACCCGGAAGGCGATGGAAGAGTTTCAATACAACATGGCCTACATTGCGATGTACTCACCCCGACCGGGAGCGGCCAGTTCGCGCTGGCGAGATGACATCTCTCAGGATGAAAAGAAGCGTCGCCTGCACGTGCTGACGGATGTGCTGCAGGAATCGGGAAGGGCGTACAACCGCGGGCTGGTGGGACGCACCATTCCGGTTCTGGTGGACGGATACGACCGGCAACCGGGATTCTTGTCGGGTAAGACGGAAGGGCGGATACCGGTACGTATTCCCGATCCGGGGTATCCGATGGTCGGTACCTTTGCGTCGGTGCGGATTACTGACTACCGCGCGCTTTCGATCTATGGTGAATTAGAAGGGGTTCCTGCAGAACGTACTCCTGCAACGGTGGAGACGGCATGAGCACCTCCGCTACGGTGGCGTTTGAGACGCTGGGGTGTAAACTGAACCAGTACGAGACGGACGCGATCGCCACTGAACTCCGGGAACGGGGCTTTACCGTAGTGGATGGTACCGATGGTGCCGATGCGTACGTGATAAACAGTTGTACCGTTACCAACAAAGCGGACCGTAAGAGCCGCAACACACTCAATCGCGCGGTTCGCTCAGCGGGGAGCACCGGCGTAGTGGTACTCACCGGGTGCTTCGTGGACAGTCACAAAGAGGATCTTGTTGACACTGCGGCGACGTACGTGGTGGACAACACCCACAAAAACACCATCCCTGAGGTTCTCGACGCCCATTTCCGCGGAGAGGTGGTGGATCCCAACGACCTCGATCCCAACGTGTTCGGCTTTTCGCCGCCGCAGCGCATCTTCCACACGCGAACCAACCTGAAGATTCAGGACGGCTGCGACAACTTCTGCACGTTTTGTATCATTCCTTTTGTGCGGGGCCGAGCGCGCAGCAGACCGGCCGAGGCGGTGTTGCACGAGGCGCAGCAGGCGATCGGGAACGGCGCCCGGGAGCTGGTACTCACCGGTGTGAATATGAGCCGCTACCACGCCGACGGCACCGACTTTGTGGAGCTCGTGCATGGCATCCTCGCTTTGGACGGAGACTTCCGACTGCGGATCTCGTCTCTGGAGCCTGATCAGCTGGATCAGCGGTTCGTGGATCTGTTCAGACATCCCAAGATGTGCCCGCATCTTCATCTGTGCCTGCAGAGCGGCAGTGATCGAATACTCCTCGCCATGCGCCGTATGTATACGGTAGGGCAATACCTCGACGTGGTGGAACGGCTCCGGGAGGTAGATCCCGACTTCACGATCACCACCGATGTGATTGTGGGATTCCCCGGGGAGGGAGAAGCCGAGTTCACGGAAAGCCTGAGCGTCGCTGACCGAGCTGATGTAGCTCACGTTCACATGTTTCCCTACTCCGTACGAAGCGGTACCCGGGCGGAGCGCATGCCCCACCACGTCTCCACTGAAGAAAAGCGCGCCCGAGGTACACGGGTGCAGGAAGCCGCCGAGGAGCGGAAGCGGCGTATTCGCGAGCGATTTGTCGGGAGGCGCCAGCGCGTCCTGGTGGAACAGATTCACACATCCCCGGACGGGCCGCTCGCCACCGGATTGAGCGAGTATTATCATCCGGTCTCGATCATGATCGCAGCGGATGCCAACCACGAGGCGAATGCCGACCGAAAGCCGGATGCCGAGGCCGGGCTGACCGCGATCGGAGCAGATCTTGCCCCCAATACCTTCTACGACGTGGAGATCATCGCAGTGGGCAGCGGGGATGATCCGCCGCTGCTCGCCCGGCTTCTGCCGGTATGACCGGTGCACTCATCGCAGCCTGTGGCAGCCGGATCACCAGCCGGCTGCGCAAGACCTTTCCCGCAGCGGCTCTAGAGGGGGTGTCTCCGGCTATGCGACGACGCGGCCGGATCCTGTCTCACGGAGCGCACGTTATTGTGGAGCTGCCGCCGCTGGAGACCGCGGAGCCGGCCGAACCACCGAGCCCTCCGGAGTCACCGAGCCCTCCGGAGTCACCGAGCCCTCCGGAGTCACCGAGCCCTCCGGAGCCACCGAGGCCCTCGGAACCGCGGAATCCCCTCGGGCAGAGAGAACTCCTCGAGTCGAGAGATCCCATCGAGGCACAGGCCGGCACCGCCGACCTCGCCGCGGAACTGGCGTTCTACCTGGGCGCGTTTCCGGCCGCTTCCGCGGTGTTACTGGTCGTGCCGGCGCCGCACCTCATACTGGCGGATCGGATCACGGCGCCGCGCCGTCGGGAACTGATTCCTGACCTGCTCGAACCGACGTCCCACCTGGATGAGTCCGTTCAGCTGGGTTCGATCACCCATCCAGGGGTGTGGCTCGCGGCGGAGTGGGCGCTCCGCCGCCTGGGGCCACACCAATTCTGGGTGGTGGGGCTCCCCAGAGAAGGCGGCCAGGGCGAGGAGCCCAGGTATCATGTCCGGGGCAACTCGGCAGGAACGGGCGCCACCCATCGCGCCCTGCGTTCGATCCTGAACGCCCTGGAGCAGCAGACCCGATGATCACCTTTCACCACATCTATGTGGAGCGGGGCGTAGAATCGCACCCGGTAACACGCGACATTCTTGCTCGGGTTCATCCCGGACGGATCACCACCATCGACGATGCTCAGCGCTTCTTCAAGCGCCCGGGCCAGGATTTTGCCCGCCAGAAGTGGGCACCACGGCTTATTCTCGCGCGGAAATCGCACCAATTCCTGTACGCCGGCAGCGAGCGGGTCGCCAGCTTCGGCGTGGACCGGTCCGTGCACTACAACGATATGGTACGAAACTGCCTGTTCGACTGTGACTACTGTTTTCTGCAGGGTATGCATCGGTCGGCGAATATTCTGGTAAACGTCAATATCGAGGACTATGTTGCAGCTATTGACCAACATATAGCCGAGTCCGGCCATCTGTATCTCAGCATCAGCTATCTCAGTGATCTACTGGGATTCGAGCGGCATTTCGGGCTGGTGCGCCGCTGGATTGGGGCAGCCCGGGAGCGCCGGAACCTGGAGATCGAGGTGCGCACCAAAAGTGACGGCTTTTCCGTGATCTCCGATCTCACACCGCATCAGGGAGTTGTTCTCACCTGGTCACTCTCGCCGGACGTGGTTGCGCGGCGCAGCGAGGCGGGGACCGCCGCCTTCGCGCAGCGGCTGTTCGACGCCCGACGTGCGGCCCAACAGGGCTGGCGGGTTCGCCTCTGTTTCGACCCGATTATCATCACTGACCGGTGGCGAGAACACTACGGGAACGCAATCGATCAGGTCTTTCGCCGCATGCCTCCGGATTCGGTGGAAGAGGTAAGCTTTGGGGTGTTCCGCATGCATCCCGACTTTCTCCGGAGAATACGCTCGTTTCGCTCGGCGGAATCCCTCGAACGGGATGTTCAGGTTGACGACAAAGTAGCCGCCTACGAATCAACCGTGCGGGAGGAAGTATTTTCGTTCATGCAGAGTCGGCTGCACACGTACCTGCCATCAGAGCGAATTCACGCCGTTCACGGTTAGCCCCGATCGGCGGTCGCTGCGGCTCGGAGGATTCGGTCGCGCAATCCCGCGGCGGCAGCCTCAGGGGGAATCTCCAGATAGAGACGGCGTATTCCATCCTCTTCGGCACGGCGAAACTCCCGGTAGAGGCGTCGCGCGTACTCCTCCGGAGAATGCATAGCAACGAACTCCAGCTCCTCCCGGGCAGCGGATACGTTCAACTCCGAGATATGCACCACCCGGGCGTAACCACCCCGGTGTTGCACAATCGAGGCTCGCACCTCTTCCCAGTCTTCCTGATAAAACGCAAAAACCGGCAGCGCCGGCTGGTAGTGCCGATATCGGGTTCCCGGGGAGCGGTGGTGCACCGGGTCATGGGACGCCGAGGCGGGCTCGCTGGGGTTATACACGGGTACACCCACTGCCGACTGCAGTTGCTCCGCCGAAACGCTCCCGGGGCGCAATATGCGCAGTGAAGCGGAATCGGTGCCGTCCACCACGGTGGACTCGATGCCGATATCGGTATCCCCACCATCAACAATGGCGCTCACTCGCCCTTCCATCTCCCAGCACGCCATCGCGAAGGTGGTGGGGCTGGGTCGACCACTCCGATTCGCGCTGGGCGCCGCCAGAGGAGTGCCGGCGGCAGCGATAATCGCCGCCGCCAGAGGGTGCGCGGGCACGCGGAGGGCCACCGTGTCGAGTCCTCCCCGGACAACCGAGGCAATCCCGGCGGGGGCCGGTACCACCACCGTGAGCGGCCCGGGAGCGAAAGAGGATAACCCTCGCCGGGCGGCCTCCAGGTACGGCGGAATCATCTCCAGTGCAGCCTGTACCGACGCCACGTGGACGATCAGGGGGTTGTCCTGGGGGCGCCCCTTGGCGAGAAAAATCGCCTGTACCGCTTCCGCATTGGTGGCATCCGCCGCGAGGCCGTAGACCGTCTCGGTGGGAATCACCACCAGTTTGCCGTCCCGCAAGAGTTGCCCGGCGCGGTCGGTGTCACCGAGCCCCAGGAACTCGGTAGGGGTTGGTCTATGGTCCTGGGAACTGGAGTTACAGTTTGACGTACACAACTCCGTCTTCAACAAGCACCTCATACGTCTTTACCGGCCGCGTGGCCGGTAAATCACGGACGGCCCCGGTTTTTATATCAAACCGCGAGCCATGCTTGGGACAATATACGTCGGTGCCCATAATAATGCCCTCACTCAGCTCGGAATACTCGTGACTACAGGAATTCTCCGTTGCATATATTCCGTCTTCCAACTTATACAGTGCGATCTCTTTGCGGCGGTGTACGAACTTCTTTGTCCGCTGGAACTCATCTTCCCGACACACCTCGCGCCATTTTGCCATACCTGTGCTCCTAAAAAAGGGGCTTCAGCCGCAGCCGAAACCCCTGATATACGCTACCACTGAAGGTGTCACCCCTTAGTCGTTCCCCTCGGCAATACGTTTCTCCACTATTTGGTGGATTTCATCAACGATCACGTCGGGATAGTTGCCTACCACTTCTTCAAAGAAGCCTTGCACCAGGAGGTGCTTCGCCTCTTCCGGAGAGTACCCTCGGGTGTTGAGGTAGAAGATCTGACTATCGTCGAGCTTTCCGATCGTACTGCCATGACTGCACCGAACCTCGTCGGTGTGAATCTCGAGGGTCGGGATAGAATCAGCCCGGGCATCATCACCGAGAACGATGTTGTTGTTGGTGAGGTAGGCGTCGGTGTTCAGGGCGTCATGGTTCACACTGATCAGCCCCTGATAGACGCTGTGGGCCTCATCGGTAACCGCGCCCTTGTATAGGGTGAGGCTGTGGGCGTTGGGGTCCACGTGATGTTGCACCGTGCGCAGATCGACGTGCTGGTCTTCATGGGGGAAATACACCCCGCCGATAAACGCATCACCTCCCGCACCGTCCATGTGGACATCAAATCGATACTTGCTCAAGAGCCCCCCAAACGCGCCGGTGTACACGTGGAGTGTTGCATCTCTCCCGACAGAACCAAATCCGTTGGCGAAATAGGACGAGTCAATGTTTACATTCTGCAGACCAAAGCAGTTGATACGTCCAGCGTTGCCCACGAGGAGATCGACAGCCTCGTTAAAGAGCACCTCTCCCTCATCTGCGCCGCGCGAGCGATGCACGAGGGTGAACCGCGCCCCTTCATCGGCGATGGCAACGATCTGAGGGGAGCGCAGGCTTTCATCACCCGACTCGTCGAAGGTAACCACGAACGGATCCTGAAGCTCGACGAAACGGGGCACGTAGAGAATGACACCGTGAGTCATCGTCGCGTAGTGCCATACGGCGATCCGATTATCAGCGTTCTCGAGGCCCCGGAGGAGTACGCTCTTGACCTGCTCCGCGAGATCTCCGGTGACCGCACCCTCGATCGCTGCTTGGAGGGACACAAAGACCACACCCTTTTCCTGGAGCCCCTCAGCAAGCGAGCGCCGCAATCCGGCGGTGTTGGAGAAGGTCATCGACCCGGAGTGCCCCACGGGATTTTCTACTTCAGCGTCCGCTCCCGCGGCAATCTCAAAACCGTAATCATCGAAGGTGTACATCGAGACGTCGGTCCGACGAAACTCCTCATCCTGGGATGTCGGCCATTCCATTTCGGCGAAACGCACCACCGCCGCTTCTCGCACCTCCCGTAACCAACTCGGCTCATCCCGGCCCGCGATAAACGCGCGCAGCGTCTCGACCGAGGAATCGTTAATTGTTTCCAGGCTCATCCGACGGACCCCTCCATCTCAAGTTCAATCAGGCGGTTCAACTCCACGGCGTATTCCATGGGCAACTGTTTGACCAGCGGATCAAGGAAGCCGTTTACGATCATCGTTGCCGCCTCTTCCTCGCTCAAACCGCGGCTCATGAGGTAAAAGAGCTGGTCATCCGAGATCTTACTGACAGTCGCTTCGTGCTCAATTGCCACGTCGTCAGATTGAATATCCATGTACGGATAGGTATTGGTTGTGCTCTCCCCGTCGATCAGCAGCGCGTCACACTCGACTTTGCTGCGGGCATTCACCACCCCTTCGTCTACCTTGATGTGACCGCGGTAGGTGGAAGTTCCTCCATCCTTACTGATCGACTTCGAGGTGATCTGAGAGCTGGTGTTACTTGCGGCGTGGATGATCTTTCCACCGGAGTCTTGCTCCTGATTCTTACCGGCGAACGCGATCGACAGCACCTCGCCGTGGGCGCCCTCACCCATCAGATAGACGGCCGGGTATTTCATCGTGCGCTTACTTCCGAGGTTTCCGTCTACCCACTCCACGGTGGCGTTCTTATGGGCTACGGCACGCTTGGTGACGAGATTGTACACGTCACTGGACCAGTTCTGAATCGTGGAATACCGGACCCGGGCACCTTCGTGCGCGATAATCTCTACCACTGCACTGTGAATGCTGTCGGTGGTATAGATCGGTGCAGTACACCCTTCCACGTAGTGAACGAAAGAGCCTTCATCAGCGATGATGAGGGTACGCTCAAACTGACCAAAGCTCTCGGAGTTGATCCGGAAGTACGCCTGCAACGGCACATCCACGTGAACACCTTTCGGCACATAGACGAAGCTACCACCGCTCCACACGGCGCTGTTCAGGGCGGCAAACTTGTTGTCATTGTAGGGAATGATCGTTCCGAAATACTTCTTTACGAGCTCCGGATGCTCTTCTACGGCCTGTTCCGGCGAGAGGAACAGGACTCCCTGCTTCTCGAGATCTTCTTTCAGGCTGTGGTACACCACTTCCGAATCGTACTGCGCGCCAACACCGGCGAGAAATTTCTGTTCCGCCTCGGGGATGCCGAGCCGGTTGTAGGTATCTCGAATTTCCGGCGGAAGATCGTCCCAGCTGCGAGCACCTGCGGTCTCAGTGGGCTTGGCGTAGTAGAAAATCTCCGAAAAATCGATCTCACTCAGGTCTGCTCCCCAGGAGGGCATCGGCTTACTGTTGAACGCTTCCAGTGACTTCAGACGAAACTCAAGCATCCAATCCGGCTCGTTCTTGGCCTCGCTGATCGAGCGAACTACGTCTTCACTGAGTCCTTTCTTGGTCTTGAAGACCGACTTGTCCTCATAATGAAATCCGTATTTATAGTCATCAAGCTGTACTTGCTCGCTACTCATTCTGCGCCTCCTTTTGAGCACTGTGTTCTTTCTTAACCCAGTCGTAGCCTTCCGCTTCAAGCGCCGCCACGAGCTCACCACCACCGGAGGTAACGATCTTCCCCTGGTACATGATGTGGACGAAGTCCGGCTTGATGTGGTCAAGGATCCGCTGGTAATGCGTGATAATGAGGGCGCCGAAGTTGGTCTCGGCGCGAAGCTTATTCACACCCTTGGCCACGATTTTCAAAGCATCGATATCCAGTCCGCTGTCCGTCTCATCGAGGATGGCAAACTGCGGCTCGAGCATGAGCATCTGCAGGATTTCCATGCGCTTCTTCTCACCACCGGAAAATCCGGTGTTGAGATACCGGTTAATGAATCCCTGCTCCATGTCCATGTAGGTCATGGACTCACGCAGGCGCTTCACAAAGGTCTTCGCTTTTTCCTCATCACCGCCGAAGCGAATCTCCGAGGCGCGCTTGAGAAACCGCCCCACGGACACACCGGGGATCTCCACAGGATACTGAAACGCCAGGTAGAGCCCCAACAGGGCGCGCTCGTGAGGCTCCATCTCCAGGATGTTCACGCCGTCTACGAGAATCTCGCCACCGGTGACCTCGTAGGTCTCATTGCCGAACATGACGTTGGATAACGTGGACTTCCCGGAACCATTGGGTCCCATGAGGGCGTGTACCTCGCCACTATTGAGCGTAAGGTCCACTCCATTGAGGATCGGCGTATCCTCAATCTTCGCTTGCAGGTTCTTTATTTCGATCTTCACAGTCAAACTCCTCTCAGTGTGTGCGGACGATGGGCGTCAGATCGGATACCCGAGATCCAGACGGGCTTCCTCACTCATAAACTCGATGCTCCACGGCGGATTCCACACAAGGTTGGTCACGACATTGTCGTAGCCATGATCCTCGCGAATCACCGTCACCATATCTCCCGTTATCTGATCACCCAGCGGGCACCCCGGATAGGTAAGCGTGAAGTCCAATTCAACCTGGTCCTCATTCACTTCTATCCGGTAGATAAGACCCACGTCGACAATGTTGATGCCGATCTCGGGATCGATAACTTTCTTCAACGACTCAAGAATATCGGTCTTGCTAACCATGTTCACCTTCCCTAACTCTGTCCGTAAAATACTCTCATTAGCTCACGCGTTCAAGCACTTTCGGATAATTTTTCGGAATAATTCTTAATAACGAAGGCACGCGACCGGGTGCCGTATTCGCTCACCCGCAGTATACTGACCGAAGGATACGAAAGGAAGGTGTCTTGTGCAGGTAATGGTAATTCTGTGCCATCCAAAACCGGGAAGTCTGAATCACGCCGCTGCTGAGCGGATTGTGACGGCGCTGAGCGAGGAAGGGCACAGCGTCCATCTCCATGATCTGTACCAGGAACACTTCCAGCCGGTACTTGAAAACGAAGAGATCGCCCGGCGCTTCAGTTTCGACGACATCTTTACGCTGCACGCTCGTCAGCTCCGAGAGGCGGCGGGAATCATCTTCATCTATCCCGACTGGTGGGGGATGCCGCCGGCGATGCTCAAAGGCTGGATAGACCGACTTCTTCGCCCGGGGGTCGCCTTCGAGTTTGAAGGGGAAGAGTTTATGCCGAAAGAAAAGGTCCCGCTCCTGGGAGGGAAACATGCCCTGGTGATTAACACTACCGATGAGACCAATCCCCTCAGCCAGGAGGCGATGTACGCATTG
>CAZNRF010000027.1:0-16065 GCA_964575075.1 uncultured Spirochaeta sp.
TTCCCCAACACCGCCGGCCGGTCCGGAGCAAACCCGTAGGTCTCGTCCCGTACTTTGAGTACGTGCTTCATAAGAAAGCTGAACGGACACTGGAGATAGGTATCGATCATACTCGGCGAATAACCCTGCGGCAGCGGCAGTCGCCGCAGCACCTCCGGCGGGATCAGCTGGGTGCGCAGGTCATCCGCCGGCGTTACCAGCGTCGTCGCAAGAGCGCGCTCCAGACCAGTCCGCTGCGGTCGGTACAGCTCCCTTGGCGGTGGCGCCTCATCGGTGTACCACCACCGTACCTCCCGATCCCACGGCCCAACCGCATCTCGAGGGCGAGCTTCTTCGGCCACGGCCAGTTCCGCCGCCGGAACGTGGGCCCCGGAGGGGCCCTGATCAGAACAACTCAGAACGGTTGCTTCGCTGAGCCCGCCGTAGGCGGTGAGAAACGCCCGGGATCGGTCATTTCCTTCCCAACCAATCGCGCGGAGTTCGTCTTGTCGCACCCCGAGGGGCGGTACGGAGCGCACCCGCGTCGCCGCTTGGGTCAACCCAACCACGCAGTGCACCTGCGCAGGAATCCCCGCCGCCACCCGGTAGGGATACACCGCCACCGCGCCGGAGGTGCCCCGGGCCACGTAGTTTCGCTCTTCCAACGCCTCCAAGAAGAAACTCCAGGGGCGGGGAATTGGGACACCCCGCTCTTCAAGCCGGACGATCGCTTCCAGTTCGGTGAGCGCCGTCTCATACACCTTCTCCGCGGCACCACCATCGGATCTCCACTCAGGGTGGTCCGGTGACTCGAGCTGAGCGTCCAGTACCATGCGAAGCGCCCGGCGGAGGGCACGCGCCGTTTTTGCCGATCCCACCGCCTGCAACTGCCGCGTCAGCGACCGGTAGCGGTCCCGGATCACCGAAAGCTGCTGAAGCCGGACCGGCACGGCCATCTGCTCCCGCACGGTGCCGTCGGTGAGCACTCGTTGCGCCAGCTCAAACGCCTCTTCCCAGCGGGCGCCATGATAACAGTGAGCACTGTAGCCAAACTGCACCAAGAGACGGAGAAACGGCCGCCCCTTCCAGGGAACCGCCCGGTCGGAAACGAGTCCCGCCAGGGCGGAGACACCGAAATTTCCGTCGATCGCCTCTCGCATGCGGGAGAAGAGGCGTGCACCACTCTGCCCTGCTACCGGGCTGCCCGACGCAAATCGGAGGGGTATGCCCCGCCGCGCTGCCTCTGACTCGAGCCACGGACGAACCCCCTCCAAATCAGCCACGGTTATCGCCGTGCGGTGGGCGGGGACCCCGCTTCGCAGCGCCTCCTCGATGCGGTCCAACGCCGCGGCGATCTCCTCGTGCATGGAGGAAAACCCCAGGGCAGAGATCGCGGGGGGCTGCGGCAGGGGGACCGTTTCAATCGCTCCCCGCAGCAATGGTTCGTACTCGCGATAGTCCTCCAGAAGCTCCGGATAGAAGAGCACCGGGCGGCGGGAGATGTGACTGAGATCTACCGCACGGGATAGTTCCCACTCCGGCTCGAAGAGCGCGTGGTCGGTGAGGAACGTCTGGTACCGCTCCATCGTTATTTCCAGATCTGCCGCCAGGTCCCGGCGGAGGGCAGCGCGATACCGTAATAGATAGGGAAGCTGCGGCAGCATACGCGTCAACGCACCGGCGCTTCCCGCTCCGGCCTCCGCAAACTCGGGCTGAACCAGCGTTGAAAAGAACGGGTCTGCGGCGTTTTCATCAAAGAGGCCCAGGGCAAACGCCCGTCGCGCCAAACGCCCCACCGGCTTCCGGCTCCGCTTTACCGGTACCGCCCGTTCCTTGAACACGTCCCACGAGATGATGCGGTCACTCCGCACCGCCCCTCGAGCCGGATCCTCGGCGAGGGTACGGCGCCAGGCGGTAGCGATCACCTCCGAGGGGAACACCAGCAACGTATCCCGCCGATCGTACGCGGCACTCACCAGTTGGTACTGTTCAGATCGATCCATACCTCCGGTAGTGTGGCACAATCCGACGCCGGAATCGAGCAGGTAGCCCGCAGGTAGCCGGGAGCTTGCGCTGCCGTCTGCGGTAGATTAGGATTTGGTTGCAGTGGCTGCCCAAAAAGTGACTCAACTATACGCTTTTCTCCAAGCTCACCCCGGTGCACTGAAGCTGCTGCTCGCGGACCGGGAAAATGTGCTGTGCCGAAACCGTGCCACCGGGCGGGTGAAGCGGATGCAGCTGCGGGCGCTGTATGAGAACAATCACCGTTTTTGGGAACACCAGGAGCGGTGGGAGTACTTTCTCGATCAATCGGTGGCCGAGGCGGTGCGAGATCGGTTGCGGGTGATGCATGAGGTCAAGCACGCCCGGGAGGCCGCTTCCACGGCAGATTCCGAAACCGCTACTGCCGAGTCTCAGGAGGACCCGGAAGAGCTCGATGAGCTTGCCCCCGTCTTGGATGAGCAGGAGAACTCCGACGCTCCCGACAATTTCGGCGATACCTACCGCAAGTACAAGTCACTGGCGTCTGATGCGCGTATCGGTCTGCTCAAACGTACTACCGAGCGCCTCAACGCCCTGGCCCAACAGGAAGAGATCGAACGGGAAGAACTGGCCGAGGCGCTGGTAGACGCCACCCAGGACGCCACGATGGCCAATCGCGCAACCCTCATGGAAGCGGTAAAACTTGGTAACGATCAGGCGAAAGAGTACACCCACCAAATGGTGGTGGAGACGCACAAGATGGTGAAATCCACCATGCGCCTGGTAGATTCCGACGTATACGACGATGAGCTGGTGCGGGCTGTGGTGGAGAAGTCGAACGGTACGGTCGTGCAACACATGACCCGGGTATTTCTGAGTGGTCTCGAGTTTCTGCTGTTCTATAACCGCCAGGTAATCACCAAAGGTATCGCGAACCGAATCCGGGTGCAGTTTGCCAAGCGATATAAGAAGTTCTACCGGGCGCTCTTGCCTCATCTGCATGAGGACTACGTCACCTTGGAGCACGTATTCCTGGGCGGGATGAAATCGCTGAATGAGGTGGAGATCAACAAGTTCGCCACGGGGTTTCTGGTACACGATGTGGGCAAGGCGGAAGACATCGAATACCATGAAGGCGATACCGGCTACGATCGCGATACGGTGGAGCGGCACGTAAAGATCGGATACCGGGCGGTTATGGAGAAGACCAAGTATCCCCACGAGGCGGCGCTGATAACCGGATACCACCACGAGTACTACGGGCATCCCGCCGGGTACGGGTACTTCCGGGAGTTTCTGCAGGCCTATAAGGACGCAAATCCCGCGGCCACGCAAGACTACATCATGTCCTATACGATGGAGCCGCTCATCGACTACCAGGTACTGGCCTACTTTCCAGCCAAGATGCTTGAAATCGTGGATGTCTTTGATTCACTCACCGATCCGAATCGCCGCTACCGGTCTCCGTTATCGCAGGAGGAAGCGCTGGTGATGATCCGCGAACAGTTCATCGAAAAGAACCAGAAAATCGATCCGATTCTCTTCGATCTGTTTCTGGAGTTTCACCAGGCGCGACACAAAACGCGGTAGAGACCGCGCCGTTCCGCCGGTGATTTCGTCAGCTATTGAGCATGCTCAGCTATTGAGCACGAGGCCGTCAAAGTAACGGCGGATCGCTCCAACAAACCCCTGCGCCACCGCTTCTTCCATGTCGGTATACGCAAACGAGACGGCCGCCTCCCGGGAAACACCTGAGGCGCGACTCTGCTCATCAAACGTCACCAGGGTGCTTCCATCGGGTCCGGAGAAGTCCAGAGTGAGGGTCCACCGAACGGACTGGAAGTCATCGTTCACTTCGCCCTCATCCAACCGCATTGATCCGGTAACCCGGAAAACCGGGTCTGACTCACCCACGGGAAACCGTTCCTCACTCAGAGCGGATCGCACCACCCCGGAGATACGCCCGGACTCGTCGCCCTCAACGGATATGGAGGTGCGCATTTGAGCGGCGATATCCGCCCGCCGCTGCAATACCCGATCAGGGTCGTAGGGAAGAGATGCAATCTCACTGAAACCCGGTGCGATTATGCGCAATTGGTCCCGGAGCACCTCATTCGTGGAGGACACCACCGCTGCGGCGCTGGTATACGCGTACTCCCGCACGAGGTCGTCGCTCTGCGAGGCCTCCTGGAGAAACGTCTCCACCTGCTCCCCGTTTTTTTCGATGAGATCCGCATATACCCGACCGGTGGGAATCCGCTCGATGTACGCGATGACGTGGACGCGCTCCGTTTCATCAACGGCGGCTTCCCCATACTGTACGTTCAGAAGGGTCTGATTACTACGAACGTTGGTATCCTGCGCCAGCCGAACCTCGTTCTCGGTTACGGAGCCCTGGGCGGTCATGAGTTCACTGTACCGTTCACTGGTGCGGGAATCGACGCTAATCTCAGCTTCAAAGATCTGCGAGAGCCCGGCCAGCGCCTGCTGCTCGGCATCCCGCCGGGAATCACCCGTTCCGATTGCGGTCAGAAACGTCTCGCTGGGGTACACGTTCTGGGGATTGAGATACCACTCCGGGAGATCACCGGCCCGCACCGCAGAGCGGGTTTCGCCACCGCCACCGGAGACGCACGAGGCGAGTACCAGCGTCACCGCTACCGCTACCAGAACGGTTCCGATCATTGCATGGGTCCGGATCTTCATTTCGCAATCTCCTGATTAGTCATTATGAAAGGATGTTACAAAGTTGAGCTCGCCGGACCGCAGATCTACTGGACCCACCGTCTCAACACGAATAAGACCATTTGCGCCGTAGTACTCAATTTCAACGATACTCCGCCCGGGAGGAAGGTTCCATTCGCCCACGTGGGCATGAGCGGGGAAATACCGGGATACGCGCAGATCCGCCTGCTCACTGGCATCCACTGCAACATCGGTAGCGACAGACCCGATGAGCCCCGCCGCAGCCCCCAGCAGAGATCCCGACTCGGCGCCCGCTGCCTGCATCTGTTCTTTGCCCTTCTGCGCAGCGATACCCTTCACAATCGTGCGGGTCACCGTCTTGAGAAAGATCAGGGGCTCCCGCACTTCAAAGGTATCGAGTGCGATCTGCTCCATGCTCTCGAGCATATCCAGTTCACCGATAGGGGTTCCGTCTACTACAACGCGGATTCGCGTAACATCGCTGCCACGAAGTACCATACGTGGCAACTGAAACTTAAACCGGTAGCCCCCCTCGACGCCGGGATAGTAAAATCCGGCGTATCCTTCCGGAATCAGCTGACCCTGGTCGCCTTCACCGGCGTAAACAATCTCCACCCGATCATCAAAGGTAACCACGTACAGCGTTTCGGCCCGTTTCAACGGCGCCTCACCGGTAAAGGCGAGGACACTGAGGCGCGCGTCATCGGTTCGTTCAATGACGCTATCATCGAGGGGCATGGGAAAATCGTAGAGATTGCTCTGCCGGGCAAAGGACTCTTGCATCTCTTCCCAGTCGATCCGGGCGCTGTCGTAGTTGCCGTCGGCGCGGTACATAATGAGGCTGAGGTAGCGGGCGAGGGCGCTGTTGTAAAAGCGACTCTCTCCCGGCTCAAACTCCACCGACGCCTCATCGGTATTGCTGTACTGCTCCGCAAGGCCCTGGTACTTATCTTCCAGCAGGTTGAGCTTGGTATTAATACGCCGAACTTCAACAAAGGCCGCGTCAAATTCGTTCTGTTGCAGGAACCCGACCGCCTTGAAGACGTTGAGATAGATATCCTCGAAGTCCTCACCGGCGTAGTCCTGGGCATTGTCGTTAATGAGGAAGGTGGCAGCGGTTTGCGAGATACTTTGGGTGAAGTACTCTTCAATGAGGCGCTCCGCCTCGTGAAATTGCTGAATGCTCTGCTGGTAGTCGCGGCTGTAAAAATTGAGCATGCCGCTATCGAGGTAGTACAGCACCTGATCACGATTGCTGTAAAGCTCGTCCCGCTCATCTTCCACGCGGGTTGCGGCGGTCTCAAAGTCCCCCTGTCGAGCGGCCTCATCGATTTCAACAAAGCGCTGGTTTCGCGTCGTGAAACACGAGGAGAAGATCAGTATTGCGGCGGTGACCAAACCGATACGCCGCATGCTCCCGCTCCGTAGGTGCCTCATCCACCAAATCTCTAATCAGAACCGTGATCGCCGCTGCTCGATAATCTTCTTGATCTCCTTGGACCCGATCCAGACTTTCTCGTTGGATTGGATGTTGATCAATTCCATATCGACCTGATAGAACACGGCCCGTTCTCCCTCTACCGCATCCACGGTGGAAGAAATGGAGCCCTGCATCATGAAATCAGCGCCGGTTTCCTCACCCAAACGGGAGATCGTCTCCTCCGCGGCCTGCGTCTGTTGATCAAGGCGCTCATCGCGGATCTCTTCTCGTTGTTCCGATGCGGCAACAAACCGCACCATCCCGCTATTGATGAGCTCCCGCTCAATGTCAGAGATAAAGATGGAGGTATCAATATGCTCCGAACTGCGGTTCCGCACTGCCCCGACGATCACCACCGGCTGCCGCTCCTCATTGGACGAAAAGCGCTGCAACCATGGGCGCTCGAGCATGTCGTCCACCATCTCTTCCGCCACGAGACGGGCGTCTGTATCGTTCCACCGCCCGCTGAGATCAGTCTGCGTATCGGCACTGGTCCGCTGCACCGTGCGACTCGGGGTGGCACACCCCACAAAAAAAGTAATTGCCACCGCAGCGGCAATCACCATAGCGTTCTTCGTACGTTTCGCCGTCATAGTCACAGGACCCTCCGAATGTAGAGGATAGGTTCGGGGTAGGTCTTTGTCAATCAAATCAGTTGAGTTATGGCGGAGGCGTGGCCTATAGTACAAGAACATGCGATCTATCAGTGGCCAATTACTAGCGTCCGCGTTTGTCCTGGCACTCTCCGCCTGCGCCTCGTCGCCGGAGCCCTTAGCCCCTCCTTCTGAGACGGAATCTATCGAGGACTCTACGGTAAGTGACGATCTGAGGCCGCAGAACGGGATCCCCGTGTTTCTGGGCGTCTCCAATCGACAGCGCGACCGGGATCAGGAGGAGGCCGAAGCGATTCGTCATGTCGCTGAGCAGGCATCGCGCTATGTCCGCACCTCGGCGATATACCAGTACGTCAGTCAACGCGGGACTGACGGCATCGGATACCTCGACGACATCATAACCGACTGGGATGAACAGGCTGCTGACGAGCTGGTAGATTCCGTGGAAGTTCTTTCCGCTCGCCGGACCGAGGCGGCAACCATTATTACCGCCCGGGTATCCGGGCTCCCACCGGCCCCACCCATGGATCACATCAGCCTCGCCGGCGATGGAGATGTGGCTCCTCGGTGGGTATCCAGCACCCCGGAGGTTCCGGGCTACCTGGTGGCGGTGGGAACCGCTCAGCGCAGGCGCACCCTGCGGGACACGATCGACGCAACGGACGAGGAAGCACTGAAAGCGATTCTCATTCAGACTGGTAGTACCTTGCGCATGGTGGAGGATCGAAGATCCGTAGAGCGGCGCGGAACCACCGGTACGGTGACCAGCGCTGAAGAGGCGCGGGCGACACTGTCTGGATTTCAAGTGGTGGCTCGATATATGACATCGAACGGCAGATACCATTACAGTCTGGCCGTCGCTCGGGAGGAATGAATCATGGACATCCAACGCCGGACGGCAGCCCTGATTGTGGCTGCCGTTCTTTTTGTCGGTTTCGCCGTCCCGATCCTGGCTCAGGAAGTGGGAAGACTCTCCTACCTGGAAGGCGACGTGCAGCTCTTGAGAGATGGGGAGTTGCGGGAAGGCAGCGATGTCGCCATTGGTGAATCGATTCTCAATCTCGACGTTATCCAAACCGGCTTCGACGGCTACGTGGAAGTAGAACTGACGGCACCCTCGAGCGTAACGGTGCGGGTTCAAGAAAACGCCGCGTACTACGTGGATGAGGCGGGATCGGGAAGTCAGAGCGCCGTGACGGTGCGATTGCTCACGGGGCGGCTCGAGATGGCTGTCTCAGAGCTATCACGGGACTCTTCGCTATCGGTAGAGACACAGACCGCCACGCTGGGCGTTAGGGGTACGGAGTTTGATGTCCTGATCGCTCCTGACGAGGGAACGCTGTTCGGCATTCAGGAGGGACAGGTTGAAGTGGCCGCCGGCGGTCGCAGAGTAGGAGCGGAAGGAGGCACGGCGGTAGAAGTCCTTCCCGACCGACGCCCTCGAGCAGAGACAGTTCCCGGGGGGGATTTCGAGGCGTACTACTCGAATTGGACGGAGATCCGCCTTCGAGCGTTTCGCAGTGGAGCACCAACGTTTATTCGCGCCTACGCCCGGCGGTACCTGGACACCCGAGACACGTTTGACACCGCCTACCGAGACCTGGTAGCGCTGCGCCCAGGCCTTGAAGACGCGGTGAATCAGGGCCAGAGTTCGTTGGGCACGGATATGCGCATCCGGTCTGAAATGAGTCCGGCGATTATTCGAATGCGGAGCATCCTCCCCCTCTTCGAGACCACCGTCTATCGATTGCGGGAGCTTCAGCGCTTTCACGATCAGGGAATCGGCCGTACCCAGATCGATGAACGATCATCAACTGATTTCTTCCGGGCCTTCGCACGGGAAGAGGGAGAGTTGCTCCGCCGTTTAGCCGAAGTTCGAACGATCTTTCGGCTGTACCGCGAGATCGATGAGCGGAGCTTCGGGGGCCTCCCAAGCGGGTCCCGCGAGGAGAACGACAGTCCCTTCGACTCGGACGACGGAAGCCTCCTGGACAGTATGCGCTTTTAACGTGGAGCGGCGAGCGCCTCGACCGAGACTTTCAGTTCACTCTCGATAATCGGCTTGGTCAGAAAGAGCGAATTTGATACCGAAAGAGCCCGCTCCCGAATCTCATCGGTACCGTAGCCGGTGGTAAACACAACACCGGCCTTGGATATCCCACGAAGCTCTGAAGCAGCCCGAATTCCGTCCATTTCTCCGGCAAGGGAGATGTCCATGAGGACCACGTCGGGATCGTGAGTTTTCACAAGATCGGAGACCTCTTCCCCTTTGGCGGTCGATGCCACCGTCTCATGACCCATCTTCTTTAAAAGCTGTTTCACCAGCATTGCGTTAATCGCTTCATCCTCAACTATCAAGATTCTCATAGGGAATGCGGTCCTTGTATCCGCTCCGGGAGATTTCTATTTCGTATGTCGTTCCACCCTGCGGTGAAACATCCCGAGCAATGCTTCCACCGAGCTGATGCTCCGCCAATTGCTCAATCAGCGCTTTGCTCAACTCTTCTTCGTTGTCCGATGTAGCTTCACCTCCATGGATCGGCAGCGTATCCCGGTATACGAGGCGTAAGGTCTGGGAATCCACGTCGAAGAGTTGGAGATGAATGCGCCGCTCCGGATCCGGCCGGTGGAGCAGTTTCAGACTGGAGATGAGCAACTCATGAACGATTAAGCCGCAGGGAACGGCGATATCGAGAAGAATATCAGTCTCCGAGATTTCCAGCAAGCAGCGCGGCCGGGCCTCGTCCACCACCGATTCGGAGAAGATGCGATCAACGATTCCATGAATGTAACTCGACATGCTCACATACGATGCTGCTTGTTCCAGACCGAGCTGGTGGTGCGCCAGAGCAATGGTCGATACTCGACCGGTCAACCGCTCGCAGGCTTCGACGGTCTCTTTCGTTTCCATGAAAGCTGACTGGAGGCTGATGAGGCCCATAATGACCTGGATATTGTTTCTGGTGCGATGCTGCACTTCCAGCATCAGCGAGTTCCGCACCTGAAGATGGGTTCTCAGAACCTTCTCCGTAACTTTGGTTTGTCGGAAAAGCTTTAAAGACAACAGAAGCGCAGTGGTGGTGGTCACCAGCAGGAGCGCAAGTATCACTACAATGATCCAGATCTGACGTTGTCCAGCTTCCTGCGCGGAGAGTTCATCGGATATATCGAACACAATGGAAAACAACAGATCCGTTTCCTGAAGGCGCACCGGATAGGAATACACCGCGACATCCCGGATCGACCCATCGGCAAGGCGGTGCTGGAAGGTAAAATAGTTGTTCCGCCGAAGTTCCGCCGACCGCATTTCCTCAGCAGTCTCCTCCGCTGACAGCGCGTTTATGGTATTGATGTTCTTACCCACCAGGTGGGTGTATCCGTAGAACTCGTAGGCTGCTTCGTTGGCCGCGACAATTGTTCCACCCTCGGCGTCAATAAGGAGCATCACGGCGCCGTGAGAATCGAAGAGCGCATCCTCGGCAAATGGTCCTATTCCGCGGTCTCGTTGCTGTTCGATCAGGTGCTGAGGACGGCGATTGATAATCAGGCTGCGATCGGGAAGCGCCTCATCCTCGATTCCAAAGCGGGATACGGCTCGATCATCAAAGATATAGCGGGTCTCACTGGGGTTCTGGATTGGAATCGATTCCGGATCCTCCCCTTCCAGGACGCGAAGCGCGAGTTGAGACGCGTCGACCCCTTGGGCGTACCCATCCACAACACGGCCTCCCACCACTCCGTCCCGCACCAGATAATCAGTCGTCACGAGAACCATGGCGGATGTGTTCTCAACAACCAGCCGCAGGGCGTCGCGATAGCTGTATTCTGTACCGGACGGTGACAGCAGGTACGAAAGATAGATGACCGCCGTTTCAGCTCCATAATGTGCCAGCCGATCGACCATTTCGTCCTCGCTCAGCGCCTGAAGGTTTTCTATCGCCACCGATGGACGCCGTGCTTCCGCAGCCTCAACGAACGACTCATGCTGAAGCTGCTCGGTAGGGCGGGATCCACTCACCACGGCGATTCGCTCCAGATCCGGTTCCAATCGAAACGCCAGATCAAGGGTCTCCCCAATCGCTGTGGTACTGTCCATACCGGTTACTCCCAGCACCGCCTCCCGCCCGGCCAGTCGTTCTGCGTTGAAGTCATTAATCCCGGCAAAAACGATCGGCACATCGAGAAAGAGGTCGTCCCGCTGCTGCAGGGCAAGATCAAGCGCTCGGTCGTCACTCACCAGGATCAGATCGAACTGAACATCAGAACTGCCGTACTTCTCGCGCAGAAGCCTGTTGAGAAAGTCCCAGTGACTCGCTCCGCTGTGGCGAATAAGATCCAGATACTCCACGTGCAGGGAAACGTCCGTCCGATCCCCCAGGGTATCAACGATCGCGTCTTGAATATCGTCGGTCCAGGGGTATCCAGGGTGGTACGAGTGCAGCACCAGAACGTCATGTTTATCCTGAGTGGAAGGTAACTCTCCATCGGCACTGAAAGGAGCAAAGAGAACGAGGCACACAGCGACTACGAACCGGGACGCGTCCCGGACTGATCGATCGCGCACCGATTGTACAACACCTGCTCTCGGCGTTTCAGGTGCCAAGATGGATAATTTCACGCTGTTTAATATACATATCCGGAAAGTTGAGGATATAGATTTCTTACCCAGCCTGTCAATAAAAGTCTCCGCCCTTTGCCGACGGGATCTCAATCTCCATCACCCATGGGACAACGGATATCAGTTATGCAATCGGGGTTGACAACGGGGAGGATACCGGCAAAAATGCGCCGATATCGCGCCACAATCGGGGGTGTAGCTCAGTTGGCTAGAGTACTTGAATGGCATTCAAGGGGTCACGGGTTCGAATCCCGTCACCTCCACGATTCGGAAGACCGCCGGCCTGGCGGTCTTTTTTTGGCAGTAGTGGATTTCCGACCTCTCGCGCGGTGCGGATCTACGGCATCGCCGCCAACAGCGGTCGCCGTGCCCGTGGTGACTGTGCTATAGTTACTCCATGGGTTCTTCTTTCGACACCAGTGATAACCTGTTCGTATCCAGTGATACCGAAGAGGCCCCCGATTTCGAGGAGCTCTTCGATGAACCAGGTCTCGATGACTTTGACGATAGCGGAGCAGGCGACGGAGACGGCAGATCCGATGATCAGGAGCGGTTTCAGCGCGTCGACACGGTCACCGAGGAGCCCAAGCATTACTTCCGCAACACCAACTACTATCAGGAAGCACTCACCGGAGAAGGAGAGGTAGCCAAGCGGCTCCACGGTACCCTCGCCAGCTTTCTCAAGGCGGACAACGCTGAAGATCGATCACTCTACCGAAACCGCCTGATACCGATATTTTGGGAGCTCACCAAATCGGTCGCCCTCAAAACGTACAGCACCCTCCCGGAACCAAAGAAGCTGCTCCTCCGCTACGGAGTGCTCCTACCCACGATGCTCGACAAAGACCAGCGGCTGATGATCGCCCAGTTCATAGAGGAAAACCGCCTGGGGCAGCCGATTCACTACGTGGATGAGTGGTTGAACCTCGTAGCCCGCGGTGCGATTAACGTGTCAGCTACGGATGAGACGAAACCGCAGGCCGGCAAGCAGGCAGGAAAGGTCTCACGGCAATTAGAGGCGGCTCGCGGCAAGGTTGAGGCTCAGATTGAGTTGATCCGCACGCGAAACCGCGAGATGGAGGATCAGGAGACCAACCTGAAGAATCTTGTTTCCGAGTTGGTCAATCGCGAGACGCGCCCCGAGGCCAACGGGGAAAAAGGTCCCTATACGGAAACGCAACGATCCGCCTTTTCCGGAATCTCGGCGGAGCTGCGCCGGTTGAGCAACCAGGGCCGGGAGCTGAATCGCGCCTATGCGGAGCTTGAGAAATACCAGGACCAATACAACGAGCTGAAGAGTCAGGCGGAAGCGGTCGGCGAGAATGTGGAGCAGGTTGACACCAAGGCCTCCGCGGAAGAGATGGGCACGATCCGGCAGATGGCAAAGCTCTGTGTCGGCCGGCAGGGTAATCACTTTCCGCTGTTGTACAAACAGTACTATCGTGGTGGGGCCGCCGGTGTCGCCACTCGAGAGAACGTAAACAATATTCTCGCCGATGTGGAACGCCTGGATCCGAGTATCTTTGCCCGAACGTTCAAGATGAAGACGACCCGGATTGTCCCCAACGTCATTCTCATTCCCTGTTACGGTGATCTGGGAATCTGTTGGGAACCGTTTGAGCGGTATAATCGCGCCACCAGCCGTGGGCGGTTAGCGATTCCGATGTACCCCAAAGACCTCCGCACCGCGGTCATTGCGGCGCTGGGAGATTTGCGCTGGCAAGTTGCCAAGGAGAAGGCGGCGCACTACTGGATGGAAGAAGGTCTCACCGGGTGGTACTACCAATGGTTCACGGAGCAAAAGCTGAAGGGCGACGTAAAAGACCAGTTTATTCAGGACTATATTCTGTGGATCAATAAGGAAAGCGAAGGCACCCAAAAGCTCGACCGGGAGGTTCGGTCAATCTTCTGGCGTTACATGCCGTTCCCCCAGGATGTGAAGGACGAGCTCAAGAAGCGCGGATGTGTCTATCAGGAACTGTACAAGAAGGACCAGAACCGGGCGATGTCCGACGGATACTGAGGGATTCCCCTCCCACCGGATCCTACCGCTTACCCCTGCCGAAGAGCGGCCCGAAGTAATCCTGCAGCGTGTACTTCTCAGACAGCCACTTCATGAAGCGGTGGTACAGGACGTAGGTAATCACCACCGATCCCACAAACAGGACTAACAGGATGATCTGATTGGCGCCGGGTGCCAGGTGGGGCGCAAGAAAACGGGCAAACAGCACCATGAATACCCCAAAGATAACCACCATGGAGACGATGTTCGCTATGGTAGCCCCGATAATAAAAAGTACTGAATTGAGTCGTTTATTCATCCGTTTCCATCCGTTGTGAACAGCATTGAGACCACCAGCAGCACCCCTCCGACAACCACACTGGCATCGGCTACATTAAACGTGGGCCACCGCTCCAGTCCGAAGAGACCGTAAAAGCGCACATCGATAAAATCAACCACACCCAACGGACGCGCCACACGGTCGATAATGTTCCCGATACCACCGCCGATAATCGCCGAGACCCACCAACGCTGCCGCCCGGTGAGCTCCGGACTCCGGTAGAACGAGACGATCAGAACGCCCAACACCACGACGGGCAGGCCGACAAACAGGATTCTACGCACTGCCTCAGGAAGACCGGCGCCGATGCTGAAAGCGATGCCAAGGTTGCGAGCGTGAATGATCCGAAGAAAGTCTCCCAGAACCTCAATCCGAAAACCCGATTCATAGAAGAGCGGCACGTTGGCAACGATTATAGCTTTGGTGATCTGGTCAACGATGACGATTACCGCCGCGAGTATAAGGGGTGTCCACAACTCCCGGCGGGAGTTACCGGAGATCCCGCGCGCAGGGGACGGATCCGAATCAGAGCCCTGTGGGGACATCGAGAAAAGTAACGGCCAACCCAGCCTCATTTGCAAGCATCTCACCGACACGTTGTACTCCCCACACCTCAGTCGCGTAATGTCCGCCGAAAATAGCATTAATTCCCGACTCGCGACAACGATGATAGGCGATATGGTTGGCATCACCGGTGATATACAGATCCAACCCCTGTTCGATCGCCTGATCCACCTCGAGGGGAGCGCCACCTGATATGATACCCACACTGCCCACCTGCTCAGGCCCGAACCGCAGGACCGACAGGGGAGGATACTTCTCCCCAAACAGGGTTTCCACCACCCAGTCCACCGAGACCGGCTGAGGAAAGTGCCCCGCGACGCCGATCGGCATTCCCTTCACCAGCCCGAAGGGCTCGACGTCACGCAGCTGCAGCGCCGCCGCCATGCCGGCGTTATTACCCAGGGCAAGGTGGGCATCCAACGGCAAGTGTACCGCATACAGTGCGATGTCATGGTCAAACAGGAACCGGACTCTTCGATAGTGATCGCCGGTGAGCACCTGCTCCCGCCCCCAAAAGAGCCCATGGTGAACAAAGATCAGATCCGCTTTGATTTCCGCCGCTCGCTCGAACGTCTCTTGCGCCGCATCCACCGCCACGGCCACACGCCGGATCTCTTGATTCTGCCGGTCAACCTGCAAGCCGTTCTTGGACCCGTCAATCCCAGCGTATTCTTCCAGCGGCAGAGCCCGCCGAATGTGTTCGTCAAATTCGGTAATTGTCATGACGATTCATCCTCATAGCACCCGCCCTGTGTACAGAGCAGCCGGGCGGTGGGCTCATCCACGATCAGTTCAGTCATCATTTTGGCGCGCAGCGCCGCCAGCAGCCCGGGAACCTTATTTCGACCACTCACGACGCAGATCGCACGGTCCACCTGACCGTACAAGGTGAGCGGCGGTCCACTGGCTCGCTGGTTGAGGGGAATATCGGCCCAGGTACCGTCTTTTCGAAAGAAAACGGTAGCCAGGTCTCCAATTACACCCTCCAGCTCCAACTCTTCCATATCCTGCGGGTCCAGATAGCCTTTCGAATACACGTGGCTGGGGACTCCCGCGTCCACCGCACCGATGCTGTAGAGGAGCACGTTGGCATTTTGCTGGAGCTCGATAATCCGGCGGACGCTCCGCTCCCGCCACATCGCCTCTTTTGTCTCCCGATAATCGAAAAACGTGGGCACCGGGAAGAGCATCACATTGGCTTCATAGTTCTGCGCGAAGTGTTGCAGAATATTGGCGGCGTACCGGTTGTCCGGGGTATAGGTATTTCCGGATCCGTTGAGCTGGACGATCCGAAGCCCGGGAACCCGTTTCGGAATCAGGTCACTGGCGATCTCACTGATCGTTGTTCCCCAGGCGATTGCAAGGATCTGACCACTTTCGAGAATCGTGTTGAGGTAGTTTGCACAATAGCGCGCCACCCGCTCGAGCCACACTACCTCTCCCATCAGTTCCGGCGCCGGCACGATATGCACCGCCTCCAGCCCAAACCGCTCTTTGATCTGCGTCTCCAGCGGCGACAGCGCCTTCTGGACGTTGATAATGCGGATTTCCACCATGCCGCTGGTACGGGCGTGGCTCAAAAGGCGACTTACTTTTGGTCGGGAGAAGTTCATTTCCTTGGCAATCGCCTCGGTGGTCAGGCCCTGGTAGTAATACATCGTCGCAACTTGCAGGGCTTCTTGGTAGATTCGATCCTCGGTATTCATAGCTTATGTTCTGATTGTAAATCCTACTATGAACAAACGCAATGCTGTCATGCGGCATCTATCGCTGAGCGAG
>CAZNRF010000028.1:0-15943 GCA_964575075.1 uncultured Spirochaeta sp.
GGGACTATCGGATGCCGACGACGGGGCCATGGATATCCACGGTTCCGATGTATCTATTGAATCGCTGGAGCCGTTGCCGGAGCCTGGGGGACTGAACTGCTCCGGCTTCGCCAAGTGGATCGTGGATGGGTTATACCAACCCCTGGCGGGTACGTTGATCCCCCTTGAAGCGCTCCGGGAAAAACATCTCGACCACCGAGGCACTCCTTGGAGCCGCTCCCGGGAAGAGCGGGAAGATCCCTATTTCGGTCTGGACTGGACGCGCAATCTGGCGCGAGCGTTTCACGCCGTGAAACGTGGTATCCCCGCTCGTGAGGTCGATCCGGAGGCACGAGACGTCCGCACGGTTCCCTCCGCCCGGTATCGGGAGGATGTGGGCTTTCCCGTGGCGGATCTCCGGGGAATCGTATATTGGCTCACGGTGGCGGAGCCCGGCGTCATCTACCTCGGCAGCGTAAACGGACCGTCTGACGAAAGCCCGGTGGTACGCCGCCACAGCCATGTGGTGGTTATTCTCCCCCACTTTGACGGAGCCGGCCGTTTTCAACCGGTGGTGATGGAGCGAAACGTGGAGACCGATCTGGAGGGACTGCAGCGTCGGTACCCGGACGCGTTCATCCACCTCGTCCGCATCGATGCCACCTCGGCGTTTGATCCGCCGTAAGGTACACCCCGATTCCCGCGTTGAATCTGTGCGGCCCGTGAGATAGACTCCCCGCATGACCCTCCGACGAATAACCGCACTCCTGTTGTGCGCTATGGTATTTCCCGCTTTGACAGCTGCTGATGATCGGGAACTCTTTGATGAGGCTGAACGGCGATTCGCCGCCGGAAGCTATCAGCTTGCGGCGGAGCGTTTTCAGCAACTCCTGGAGGAATACCCCGGTTCTACCTACCGCACGCAAGCGCAATTGCGTATCGCCCAGAGTGATTTCTATCAGGAAGAGTACGACCGTGCACTGCAACGGTTGCAACGGACCGCCGCTCGTGCTCGAGCGGGGGGGCTGGCGCCGACGATACAATTCTGGATCGGGCTCACGGCGTATCAGATGGAGGACTACGCCCTCGTGGAGCAAGCGCTCACCCGCCATATGGAAGGCGCCTCACCGCCTGAGGGGCGCGCCTGGCTGTACAGGGGTCTCGCGCGAGTTGAAACGGGACGTGCCGACGATGCCCGTGCCGATCTCCGACGGGCGGCTGCTGAGACCACCGGCGCGGAGCAACGGTATGCCGCCGCCGTGCTTATGGAGGTAATATCCCAGACGGGTGAGGACCAAGAGGTTATGGAGATCTACCGGGCCTATCCGGTGGAGGCGGATGATGAGGCCTACGCGGAGGCGCGTATTCGCTACGCCGCGGACGCGGCGCGGGCGTTGGGTGACATCGATGAAGCCCAGGAGTTATACCGGCGACTCACCGATTACTCAATCGGCAACGCTCAGTGGGCGTATCGCCAGCTGTACGCGATCGCCCGCGATCAGGAGAACCGGGAGCGAATGCAGCGCCTCTACCGTGAGGCAGAACAACGGCTTGCCCCTGAACCGGAGCGTCTGGCGGATTTCTGGTTTTCCTTGGGGTCCGATGCACTCCAGCGCGAGCGATTTGAGCTGGCAGAGCTGTATCTGTCTCGGCTGTGGGATGTGCGACAGGACCGGACGATTGACGGCACGGCAGCACTGTATCTTGCCCGGGCGATCGCATCGCAGGATCGCTCGGGAGAGGCGTTGTCTCTGCTGAGAGAGTCCCTGGAGGACGACGCGGTAAACGGGATCGCCTCAACTGAGCGGAGGGCGATGGCCGCGCGGCTGCACATAGGGGCGGAAGAGTACGCCGCCGCAGCGGAAATCCTCGAAGAAGGTGACGCGGTGGAGGCTACCAGCGCCACACTCTACGCCTGGGCGTTTGCCCGATACCGCACCGGCGATCAGGGTGAGGTGCTCCAACGGCTCACCGCCAATCGAGTCCAACCACTCCTCGCTGAGTTTCCGCCGTTGATGCGCTTGCGGGGTCGATTGTACCTCGAAGCGGGGGACGCTACCGAATCGGTTCGGTCCTATCGAGTCTATCTTGCTGAACGTCCCGATGACGCTGGGGCCCGATTAGAATTGGTTCGGGCACTGGTGGCGGCGACACAGTTTCCGGCGGTGGAGCAGGAGCTTGCCCGATTGGAGGAACTGGGTATTCCGTCCGGGCGGGAGCAGGAAGCGCAGTATATGCGCGGCATCGCCGCCTTTCACCGGGAAGACTACGAAATCGCCGTGGATGCTCTCGTCGATGTTACGGATTCCGGGTACGAGCCGGTCCGGTCGTACCACCTGGCGTGGAGTCGGTATCGGCTGGGTGAGACTGCCGATGCGCGAGAATCGATTGCGGCAGTGGTGGATGACCTCCCTTCTGACCTCCAGGCGGATGGCCGGTACCTCTACGCCTGGACGTTGTACCAGGGCGGTGACGTGGCCGATGCGCGAAGCCAGCTCTTGCGTATTCTCGGAGAATCGCTGTCTCGAGGCGATGAAGTCCGAACCCGGCAGCTGTTAGCCACGCTTCACCTGGAAGAGGGGGAGTTTGACGACGCCCTGTCGCAGTATCGGACCCTCGCCGATACTGCCGAGGAGACCTCCGAACAGATTCGGTATGAACAACTCATCGCCACGACCTTAGCGTCTGCCGGCGAGCTCCAGCAGGCGGTTATGCGCTACGATGATCTCGCCGATCGGTTTCCGAACACGCGGCCGGGACAGACGGCGCTTTTGGAGGCCGGAGAGCTGTTGTACCGTATCGGAAGTCTGCGCCAGTCGCGGGAGCGATTTCGCGAATACCAGGCTCGCGTTCCGGAAGGCCCGGATCTCGACCGTGCGCTGTATTGGGCGGGACTCACCTCGTATGAGCTTGATGAGCCGGGTCGATCGTTGCTGTGGTGGGAGCCGTTGATCGATCGATTTCCCCGCAGCTCCTATACCCCGGAGGTGTTGTTTCTGACGGCGGAGATCTATGCAGACCGGGATCAGCGTCGTCGCGCCCTGGAGTTGTACGACCGCTTGGTCGCCGCCTATCCGGAGAGTCCGGAGGCGGAGGCCGCCGATCGGCTTCGCCGGACGATCCGGCTGGAGTTGGACGGACTGAGCACCCGGGAGGCGGATCTCTGGGTCCGGTTGGAACCGGGCGATGGCGGCGGACCGGACCCCGGTAGCGATCAGTGGTTTCGTCTGGTGTTGGAGCTGGGACGAATCGCGATTCGTGAGCAGATTTCTCTTACCCGGGAACGTTCCCGTATCGTCGACAAGCTTCTGGAGGCGACCGAGTTCGAAGGGGCAAGCGCCGCCGAAGCGTCCCTGCTCCTGGCGGAGTACTACCGCCGACGGGGGGAGACCAACGCCGCCGTAGACCGCTACGTGGAGGCCGCCGCAACTGAGGGAGCCCCCGAGGAGCTCCGGGCGCAGAGTTTGTACGAATTGGCAGTGTTGGCCCGAGACGCCGGAGATGATCGGACTGCCCGAGAGGCCATAGAAGAGTTGAACGAGCGATACGAAGGTTCCATCTGGGCCGATCGCGCTGAACGTATTATGGAGACGGATTGATATGCAACGCATCATTTGGGTTCTCGTCACCGTGAGTTTTGTTATTCCCCTGGGCGCCCAGACAACCGACGATGAGGAAACCGCGCAAATAGAAGTTGATCCGGAACGGATTGTGGTAGATGTGGCTCCGGTTGCAGCAGTGGTAGACGGGCTTCCGGCGCTACCCCCGCTGGACTTCGAGGAGCTCCGGGAGCCGGAGGTCTCGATAACGGAACTGCCGCAGGAGGATCTGCCGCCGCCCGATTTCCCCCGCGAGACGTTCCAACCATTACCGATGGATTCCGGGGGAGAGCAGGTCTATTTTAACGCTACCCTCGGCGGAGGGAGTGTCAATTCAGTCCTCGGGAACATCAACGTATACCGCCTCGGCGAAGGCCTGCAATTTCGATTGGGATACGATCATCGCGGATCCGACGGATTTAACTTCAATTCCCCGGGTACCGGGTTTTTTCGCCAGGAGAACTCCCTGGAGACGTGGGTTCGGGCGGGCAGTGAAGGCTCGGCCCAACTCGAGGTGGAGGGTTCATATGCGGATCGGCGCTTTGGTTTGCAAGGATTACCTTCCTACTACTCTGCCGACAGCCGCACCCTCGAGGGAAGCGCCGACCTCAGCTACCAGTGGAGCCCGCGCACGCTGGCGGGAGTTCAAATCGACGCCCGGGATGAGCAACGGGTTCTTGCCGCGAGCGCTTCCGGCGAGAACTCGCCCCGGGAGATATACCGCATGGTGCGCCCGGTGATACGAGGACGCCTCGAGTGGCCCCGGTTTCATGTGGAGACCCGCGGGGATTACGAAGGGCGTTTTGCCGTGGACTCACCGATCGACTCATCCTCAATGGTGGGGCTCGAGATCGCGGTGGAAGGGGTCCCGCTGGAAGGCCTGACCCTCTTCGCTCAGGGCGCCACGCGATACCGCTTCTCGGATGGACCGTTTTTCCCGGTCCAGGGAGGATTCGAGTTTCGGGGCTCCGAGCGGTGGGCCGTGAGGACCGAAGGTGGCTACCGCGTCACCGAGCAGAGTCCCGCGGATGTCTGGCCGGAATATACCGCCACCGCCTGGCAGGGCGGGGACTCGCAGCGCATTCCACTGACGGAGACGTTTTTCACTGACGCTTCGCTGGACGTACAGCTCGTGCCATCGCTCCTCGATTTTGTCGCCGAGGTGACCTGGGAGCGGCAGGAGGACACGTTCCGGATCGACCCGTACGATGACGATCCGGCGATTGCCGGTTTTCCGGTTACCCTCGGGAGGTTTCATCGACTCGATGCACAGGCGGAAGCCACGGTGTCCGCGGGCGAACGCACAGCCCTGTCCGTAGGATGGTTGTCTCGCGCGCAGGATCGCAGACTCGGAATACCGGAGCATGAGCTCACCTCCTCGGTGGAAGTGCGAGGCGAAACGGTTTCCGGATCCGTTGCCGCGACGGTTCCCTTTGATCCCACCGTAGCGTTACCCTTGGTATCAGCGGAGCTTCGTTACCGATTGGCCGAAGATGTGGAGGTGCGAGCGTTCGGGCGAGATCTCCTGGGTCCGGCGGAGGAGAATGGTCGCACGGTGCGGGGCCTTCCCTCCGATGGTAATGACCCGCTGGTAGCGCCGGGATTTGAGCTGGGCGCGTCGATCCGCGTCAGCTTCTGAACGAACTGTAGGAAAGTGAGAGAACCATATGGTAGACCTGATTCAACGTGGCGGCATCATATTTGTTGTAATTCTGATACTCTCGGTCGTTGCGGTAGCGATCATCATCGAACGGTTCCTCTATTTCAGAAAGAACCGTGGCGACGAAGAGACGATCATGCGCCGACTGGAAACGACTCTGGCGAAGGGGAACTTTGATGAAGCGTTGGCGATCTGTGAGTCGATGCCGAGTCCCATAACAAACCTGATGCGGGTCGGAATCGAGCATCGCCATTACTCCCGGGAAGTGATTAAGATGGCGATCAGCGACGCCGCCAACATGGAAATTCCTCGCATGGAGCGCTTTCTCTCGAGCCTCGGGACGATCGCCCACATCACCCCGCTCCTGGGACTGCTCGGCACGGTCACGGGGAACATTCAGGCCTTTGGTGTCCTCGGCGAAACCGGCATCGGTGGCGGCGATCCGGCGGTGCTGGCGCAGGGAATATCAGAGGCGCTCCTTACCACCGCTGCGGGTATTATCGTTTCCGTACCGGCCATCGCGTTTTACAACTACCTCGTGAGCCGCGTAAACCACTCCATTATCCGCCTGGAAAATCGGGTAAATGAACTGGTCCTCTATCTGAAGAAGGAATGACCGATGAGATTTCAACGGCGACTTCAACCGATGGTAAACGTCGATCTTATCCCCATGATCGATGTGGTTTTTCAGCTCGTGGTCTTTTTCATGCTCTCGAGTACGCTGATCACTCGGGCGGGACTCAACCTCGATCTCCCCAGCGCGGGAGACGCCCAGGAAGCGGTCACCAGCAGCGTTGTGCTCTCAGTAGTATCCGAAGATGAGATTTACATCGGTTCAGACCGCTATACGCTGGCTGAGCTGTCCCGTGACCTTGAAGAGAATCGGGAAGACTACGAGGCTCGGTCAATTGCAGTAGAGGCGGATCGATCGATTCCCTACGGTACGATGGTTCAGGTGCTGGACGTCTTGCGGCGCAACGGGTTCCGCGGGGCGAATCTCGTAACCCAGGAGCCGCCTGACGAGGAGTCATGAGGCACATCTCCCTTCGTCGCGAGCGTGATCGCGTCCTCATTGCTGCGGTGGCGGCGCTGATCGTTCATGCTCTGATCGCCATACTTATTCCGTTTTCCGTTCCAGCCGAGCGGGACGCGCTTGATCCGCCGCTGTACGTCGCGCTTGACCCGCTGCCACCGGAGGATGTCGAGGAGACGCCGGAAGCGCCGGCGGAGCGCCCGGATGAGCAAGAGCCCGAGCCCCCGGCTGAACCTGAACCGGAGCCGCCGTCGGAGGCGGAGACGGATTCGCTGCGCGCCGCGGAAGAGCCGGAGGCGGAAGCGCCGGCTGAGTCGGAGCCGGCCCCTGAACCGGAGCCTGACCCCGCCCCGGAGCCCGCACCGGAGCCGCAGCCGGAGCCCGCACCGGAGCCGGACCCGGAGCCCGAGCCTCCACCGGAGCCTGCGCCCGCACCCGATCCCGAACCGGCCCCTGAACCCGCCCCGGAGCCTGAACCGGATCCAGCACCTCAGCCCAGCGGCCCGGCGTTCGTGGAGTCTCCGCCTCCTCCCCCGCCGCCGCCGAGGCAGCGCGAGCGATCAAACATCGTCACGGACTTCGGAAATCGCGAACAAGAGGCAGACTCAACCGGCGTAGAAGAGGAGATCTCCGAGCTATACGAGTGGCAATCCCAGTACCGTGAGCAGCTTGCGGCGTGGGAGGAGCGGCAGGAGGAGCGCAGCTCCCGGGTTGCTTCCGATGAATCCCAAGACGATTCCCGCGCGGCGGAAGATACCGCGTTGGCGCGGCGGCTCACGGAGCTCATTGAGGGAATTCGCTCGTCCAGTTCCAACGTGGTGAACTCGGATGATCCCACTTCGCAAGAGGAGGCTCCGTCGGACGAGCCAACCGGTGACGGCTCGGGGATCACCGTTGAGGGGGAGTCGGGCTCGCGCGTTCGCCTCCGGGGGGCGTCGGTAGACCTGTCCTCGGTTTCTCTCGGGTCCGGGTTTCCCCCTGACTATCCGGTGCAGGTCCGCTTTACCGTCAATGCCGCGGGAGCGGTCATCGATGCGAGGGTGGAGCCCCCAACGCCGGAGCCGGACCTCAACCGCGCGATTGAGGCCGCAGTGGAGGAGTGGCTCTTTCAACCCGCCCCGGCCGGGCAATCCGGCACGGTGGAGGGCTCCGTGACAATAATTGTCCAAACCAGATAGGATGGCCCCCGTGGAAGAGAATTTTATCATCCGGGCAGTCGCGTTCGATATTGACGGCACCCTCTACCCGAACGGGCGCATGTATCGAGCTTCCCTGGGAATTGTGCTGCGGCACTGGCGGCTGTTTCGCGCATTCGGTGTCGCCCGAAAAACGGTGCGCACTCGCCATCCTATCGCAGATCTTCAGCGCGAAACGGCGGAACTGACCGCGGAGCGGTTGGGAATCTCCGCGGATGAAGCGGCGCAGCGCATTAACGAGGTGATCTACGATCGGTGGGAGAATGTGCTGCGGCGCGTTCCGTTGTATCCCGGTGTGACTGACGTCCTCGCAGACCTGCGGAGGCGGGGCGTTCCGCTGGCCGCAATGAGTGATTTTCCGGTTGCGAGCAAGCTAGAACTGCTGGGTATCGCAGAGTACTGGGATGTGGCATTCTCGGCCGAAGAAGTCGGCTATCTCAAACCAAATGTGGAGCCCTTCGAGGCCTTGGAAGACCGCCTCGGGTTTCGGGCCCGGGAGATACTCTACGTTGGAAACAGTTACCACTACGATGTTCTTGGAGCGGCCGCAGCCGGGTTCCATACGGCGCATCTGGGAGGTGATTCCCGCAAGCCCGGGAGGGCTGATGTGGCGTTTCGCGATTTTGCGACGCTTCACCGGTGGATTCTCGAGCGTCTTCCGAAACATCAAAACGATCCACACGATTAACAGTTCTCGCGAAAGTACACTATACTAAGCGGAAGTTGGGAACTGGGAGAGGGAACAATGGGTTTTACCATCAGCGATATCATCGTGCTGCTGGTCGTGGTGGTTATTCTCGCCGTGTACCGACAGCTGGACCGAAACAACCGGTCCCTGGAAAAAGTCAAACGATTTGTTGAACGGGTGCAGGGCGAGATGGATGAGATCGTCGCCGAGAAGGTGACGATGCTCAAGGACATCGGCATTGAGGTGGATGTTCACCAAAAGGCAGCCAAAGAAGTCCTGAAGCGTATCAATTCTATCGAGGAAGACCTGAACTCGCGGACCGATAGCCTGGAGGCAATCGGTACCCGATTGACCGAATACGAACAAGCCCTGGATCAGCTCATGAACCTCACGCAGCGGACGGAGGAGAATATCTCCCGTGTCCGGGATGAGAGTGAATACGTTGACAAGGTGGGAAAACGTATCAAAGCAACTCAAGCGAAGATCGACGAACTGGAGCAGTCGCTTCCGGGCATCGTGGCTGGGTTTGAGAAGCAGAACGCCGATCGCCTGAGTCAGGTGGAACGCTCTTTGTTTGAAAAGGTGCAGGAGCGTGTCGGAGCGCTGCAGGAACGAGTTGACGGTGCGGGGAGCAGGGTGCAGGAGTTCTCCGAGGAGGTCGCGCGGCTGCAGAGTGAGACTGATGAGCAGAGCCGGGATGCCCGCACGGCGTTAGAGACGCTTCACGAGCAGCTTTCAGCCTCCGCACGAGAGGAGAGCGCAGACCTGGTCCGGGGAGCCCGAGAGGAGCTTGAGGAAAACCGAGAGCAGGTTGAGGAGTTTCGTCGTGAGACGGAGCTGCGCTTCGAGGAGCTCCGAGACGATGTGCAGCAGGTGTTTCAAGAGGTGCAGGAACGGCTTGATAGCCTCGGTGATCAAGGACGAAACCTGGAGACCGAGGCGCTTGCCGCCCTTCGACAGTATATCGATTCCCAGACCGATACGATACGCGACGAGCTGACGGCGCAACTGGGGGAGGTGCGAACTGAGGCGGCAGATCTGGCCGGGAGCGCGCTGGAAACGGTCCACGCTGATGTGCAGCGCCAGGTTGGTGAGCATCGGGCGGAACTCGAGCAATCGATCCGCGAGCTCGAGTCCTCGAGTCGGAATGATCAAGACCAGATCCGCGACCGATTTTCTACGCTCAGGCAGGAAGTTGACGAGTGGATGGAAAAGAATCGTCAGACCGCCACCGAGCTGGAGGAACAGGTTGAAGCGTTGCAAGCGGAAAATCGCGCCCGCGAAGAGGAACGTACCCATCTGATCGAGCAACGCAGTGCGGAAACGGCGGAACTCCTGGAAAACCACCGATCCGATCTGGAAAGCCGCATGCGCCGTCTCGAGGAATCGCTGACTGCCACGCTGGAGGAACTGCAATCCCGCCTTGAACGCGACGTAGAGAACGCCGGTGCTCAGGTTGAGAGCCATCGACACCAGATAGATGAAGAGTTTTCCGCGCTTAGACAGCGTTTCGAGCAGGACGTAGCTGACATGCAGCGTATCGGGAGCTCTACTACCACGCAGATTGAAGAGCTCCAGGCGCGGCTTTCCCGGGATATGGAATCCCTCGGAGAGAGAATCTCTACAATGACTGATGATCTCGGCACCCGCATCGATTCTCAGGCGCAAGACATGGAGCAATCGGTGTTGAGCGATTTAGAGAAACGACTGTCCGACTATGAGAAGGAACTGAACTACCGGTTCACGAAGGTTGAAGCGGTGAGTGGCGACATTGAGGCGTTGGAACAGAACTTGCGCCTCACTATGGACCGTATCAGCGAACGTGTGCGCGGAGATTTCCTGGCCTTCGGTGAAGAGATTCGGGGCCAACGGGAAGAGGATCGGCAGGAGGCCGAAGCGGCGATGCAGATTCTCCGGGACGCTATGGCGGAGCTCGAATCCGGCCTGAACGAGCTCAAGCAACGGGCGTACGACAGCGTCAGCGAGAAGCTCAAAGTGTTTGAAGACGAGTTTTTTGCGGATCTTCGCGATCGATCCTCCGCGATGGATGCCCGGATCGATGAATGGCGCACCGAGGTGACCCACCGGCTGGAATCGATGCAGAGTGAGCATGAACAAGAGCGGGCGGGACTTGAGAAGGAATACGGCGAATCCCTCAGACAGCGCCTGCATAGCTTTCAGGATACGGTGAATGGGCAGCTCTCGAAGCTTGATGAGAGTATTGGATCGTTTCGCAACGGCATCGAGTCACGCATTGAATCGTCGGAGGAACACCTCGTTTCTGTCGAGTCTTCGCTAAAGGAGGAAGTTGAGTCGTTAGGTGAGCGCTCCCGGCAGAACTTCCGCCAGGAGTTTTCCCAAGCGGATGAGCGCATTCGCAGTGAGATGAGGGAGTTCGAGTCCGGTATCCACGAGCATGTTGAAGAGATCCGTCGCCACGCCGAGCAAGGCCGGAGCCAGGTAGAAGAGATGGTGGAAGCCTCCCGGAGCGATGTGGCCGTATGGCAGACGGAGGTGCTCAATCAGCTTCGTTCCAACAACGCCGACGTGAGCAACCAGCTGGCGGATGCCAAAGTTCGCCTCTCTGAGAGTCTTCAGGAGCTGAAACGGGAGTTCGCTCAGGAGAAGGAAGAACTGGTCGATGAAAGCCTGGCAGAGCGACAACGTGTCCGCGATGATGTTGATTCCCTCGCCGGCGGAGTCCGCCGTTTGGAAACGGATCTGCAGGAGCGCAGCCAGGCGGCGCTGGATGACTTTCAGAATCGCTTTGCCCAGTTGCAGAAACGGGCTGATGAGCACGAGCGCGATATGACTGATCGCCTGGAAGAACGGTCTGAGGAGTTCCGGTCGCTCATTACGAACACCCGCGATCAGTTCCACGCGATGCGGGATAAGCTGATCGGTAAGCTGGAAGAAGAGGCCAGCACCCTCGGCACCACTTTGCAGGAAATTGACAAGCGGCAGAAGGCGTTCGTGGAGCAGACGAAGATCTTTGATCGCGCCGATACCCTGAAGGTTACCCTGCAGCAGAATATAGAGGACTTGAAAGGTGACATCGCCCGGGTTGAGGGAATGCGTGGTGAGGTCCGGGACATCGAGGGTCAGTTTGCCAAAATCCGCAAGATGTCGGCGGATGCGGGAGAGAAGATGGCGCGGTTTAACGCCGACAAGCGTCGAATCGACCTACTCGAGGAGGACTACAAGCGACTTATCGGTCTCGCTCAGGGCGTTGAGGATAAGATCGCGCACGTGGGAAATAGCGATGATCAACTGCAGGAGATCACCGCGCGTTTGAAAAGTCTCGATGATCTGCAGAACGAAGTTGATGCGCGATTTGACCGGCTGGAGAAGCGGCGTGGACTCATCGACCAGACCTCCGACGGCTTGGAGCGAAACTCCCAGGCGGTATCCGTAATCGAGCAGGAGATCCAGACGCTCTCAGCACGCTTGGAAGAGATGCCGCAGCAGGTAAGTTCGCTTTCCAGGGAGCTGCAGCAGGTAGCCGCGCAGCGTAAGGAAACGAAGGCGGCGGTAGAACAACTGGCCAAGCTTGATGAGACGCTCAGCGATGTTGAGCACCGGATGAAGGAGCTGCAGACCGCGCGGGAGTGGCTGGCTCGAACGGAGACGCGGCTGGAGGAAATCCGCCGCGACGCCGGCGAGCAGGTAAAGTTGCTTGGAAGCATTATGCGCGAGGAGTCAAAAAAGAATCCCGATGGCTCCGGAGGTGCTCCATCGTTGAGCGCCCGAGAAACGGTGCAAAAGCTGGCTCACCAGGGCTGGAAAGTGGACGAAATCGCCCGGGCCACGAAGGTGAGCCGGGGCGAGGTAGAACTGATCCTGGAGCTTACCGGGAAAAAATAAACTCCACGGATCGGGCGAATCCGGCCGGGCGGGTGTGCCGGTGTCTCACGCCCTCCATCTCTACGAGGTCCACGGAGCTTCCCGAGTCCCGCAGTCGCTCGACGAAGGCACGCTGGGCGTCGTTCGTGACGATAATGTCCTGATTGCCCTGAATCATAAGTACCGGTTTCCCATGGTTGTCGAGGCCGCTTTCGTTCTCATCGAGAATCCGTTTAAACCGTGGAAACTCGCTTGAGAGCGTGTCGGAGTAGAGCGCATCGTAGAACGCCTCGGTGTACAACGGCTCCCGTTCGTACGGGTAGTAGTGCTGAAACTCGTCAACGCACATCCGCATCACGTCTTCTTCCAGTGTTGCCACCCACCGTTCCTGGAGAAGCTCTGCAGGGTCTACCATCTCGGAACCGTAAATCTGCTGGTACGTGTAGATGATGTAGGGACTGTAATAGCCGGCTTCCTTCATGAGCATCTCAACACTGTTGGTCGAACCAAATCCGATGGCTCCGGCCACCGGGACATCCGGGGCATAGCCCTCATTCATGTCCAACGCCGCCAGCGCGGCGTGACCACCCTGGGAATAGCCGGACGTCACGTTGATGTCGCTGGGCAGGACCGCTGTATCGATCTGCTCTGCATATTCACTAAAGGCAACGCGCACAGCTCGAAGCGCGTCCAGCATGAGATGCCCCTCCGCCGCCTTACTGAAGTACCGTTGCGGGATCTCCGGATGATGAAAGCCCACGTAGTCAGGAAAGATCGTGATGATCCCTTGTCCCGCGTAGGCCTGCATGTTTTGCCGATACCATCCCCACCGGATCTCTTCGGGGACCTCTAAGTTCGGGGCGCACTGGTTGGCGATTCCCGTGGTGCCTGAACCAAACGCCAAGACCGGCGCCTCCGTCTCTTCCTCCACTACTGGAAGATATAACGAGGCATGGGCCTCGATGGGTGAGCCATCGGCATCGCGGGTTACGAACTTCACCTCATAGATATCCACCCCGTAGCGCGCATCTGGTCGGGTGAAGTCCTCGAACAGCGGTTCACCGTCGCGGTCGATCTCGGCTGCGGAGAGCCGCTCATGATAGGTGAAAGATGTAATCTCGCCTGTGTTTTCCTGGGCGACCAGCGAGATAGTTGCCATGGCGACACCCATGAGGGTGGCACCGAAGATAGTCCGTACTTTCATGGTAGATGTGCTACCACATTCCCCGCTGTTGGTCTATTACCTTACTACCTTACTGGTCGAGCTCGCGGTCGAACCGCTCCGGACCGGTGCGTTGCCGCGGCCGATCCTCAGGGTCCAAGGCGCGCATCCAGGCCATGGCGTCTGCGAATCCGATTTGCCGTGTATCGTGACGAGCACCCTCAAACACGCGATAATCCACGGGAGTGCCCCGTTCTCGGAGCATGCCTACGTACTGATCCTGGGTCGAACGGGAGACAACGATATCCTCCGTACCTTGCAGGAGCAACACCGGAACGTTGTGGCGGGCGAGGCCCGCCCGATTGGCGGTAAATATGCGGTCAATTACCGGGTGGGTCTTGTCGAGAGTCCCGTCCTGGAGAGACCGTAGAAAATCGGGGTGGTACAGCTCGGAGGGATCGGAAGGATAGTATCCCTGGATACCACCCACGCATTGGCGGGTGGTATCGTATTCCAACTCCGAAGCCCACTGCTGGTGGAGCATATCTCCCGGGTCAAAACTGCCCCGGCCGTATACCCTGAGGTAGGACATCGCCACCATCGGGCCCAGACTGGGGTACATCCGAAGCATCGGCTCGATCTGAGCGGTTGCTCCGTATCCGATGACCCCGTGGAGGTAAAGTTCCCCTCCCATGGAAGCGTTGCGATCAGCCGCGGCCAACGCTGCGTGTCCCCCTTGGGAGAAGCCAGATGCCACCCGGCGGAGATTACGGATGCCATCAGGAAACCGTTGCGGATACTGATCGGCGATCCACGTATCCACTGCAGTGAGTGAATCGAACACAACTCGCGCCTCGCTGGCGGCGTGAAAGTAAGGCTGAACCAGGTTGTCGTCCTCGAACCCCATATAATCAGGGAGAACCCCCACAAATCCCTGACCTGCCATAGCCAGGACGTGAGCACGGTACAGTCCCCAGCGAATACCTGCAATGTGTTCGCGAGAGGCGCGGCAAGGGCCGATCATGCCGGTGGAACCCGGGGCGAACAGGTATACGCCGTCTCCTGTCCGTTCTGTTCGAGGAACGAATATCTGGACTCGGAACGGTGTGATCCTGCCGTTGGGATAACGGGTGTACACCTGCGCCAGATATATCTCGACACCGTACCGGGCGGTAGGCTGATTGGTTTCGGCGAACAATGTCGCGGCAAAGCGGTCTACTTCCGCCGCCGACATCGCGCCGTCGCTCGTGACCGACCGAATGGTGCCTTCCGACTGGGCGGCTACGTAGCCTCCAGGTCCGAAGAGAAACAGCGCTCCAACTACTATCACGGAAACCCGCCACAAGACAGCCATAGCGGTAAGGTACGGGCCACCGTCGGTCGTGACAAGAGGGACCAGAACAACCTATCATGAGTCAATGACTACTGTGCCGTTTCGATTGGCGATTGCGATCATTGGATTCGCGGTGGGTACTGCCGCCGCTTTTGGACAGGATGGGCTGTATGCGCCGAGTGTGCCGGAAGATGCCGCCCTGGTTCGGGTGGTTAATCTCCATCAGAGTGATGACTCCCCACGTTTAGATATGGGTCGGCGGCGCTTTTCGTCGCTGGTTCCCGGAACGGTGGGGCCGTATCGTCCCGTGCCTCCTGGGATACATATTCTCGGTGGTGCTGGTGGTGTGGAGTTCACACCTCAACCGGGGCGATTCTATTCAGTTGTCTTTGGCCCTGACAATGCGCTGACCGTGCTCCCCGATACGGCGCATACCGATCCAGCTCGGGCGCAACTGGTGCTCTACAATTTTACCGATACCGCCGTTGATCTGGCTGCGGAACCCGGAGACACGGTGATTCTCGAGGGAGTAGAACCGGACCAATCACGCTCGATCGCTGTGAACGCGATCTCGGTGCGACTTATGGTACTGGCCGGTGATGAGGACCTGGGCCGCGAAGAGCTGGCCATGGAGCGGGGGGGGTCCTACGGTGTGTTCGTTACCCCCGACAGCGTCATTCTAGAACCCGCCACCGTGTCAGCGGAGTAGACGGCGGACTCCAGTGGTATTTGCCAGCCCCACGTTCCTGTTCCTGTTTTTACCGCTCTTTTTTCTCGGGTATTACGCGATTCCCCTTCGGTGGCGAAGCGGATGGATTCTCGCCGGGAGCTGGGTATTCTACGGGTGGTGGCGGGTAGACTTTCTCGGTCTGCTAGTGGTGGCATCCCTCGGGGCGGGGTGGGTTGGGCGCCGAATTGCGCTGAGTCCCACCGCCACTTCCCGACGTCGCTGGACCGCTGCCGGCGTTGTGGCGGCACTCGGCGTCCTGGGCTACTTCAAGTACTTCAACTTCGGCGTATCTACCGTGGCGCGGGTAGTGCAAACCCTCGGTGGGTCCGCTGCCTGGGCATCTCGAATGTGGGAAGTAGTCCTGCCGGTGGGGATTTCCTTCTTTGTGTTTCAGATCATCTCCTATATGGTGGACGTATACCGCGGCACTGCCCCGGAAGCTCGTTCCATTACCGACGTTGCGGCCTATGTTTCACTCTTTCCCCAGTTGGTGGCCGGCCCAATCGTGCGGTACTCAGAGATCGCCGATCAGCTCCGCCTGCGAACCCACTCGTGGGAGCGCTTTTCCGCCGGTGCGAGGCGGTTCGCCCTCGGGGTCGTCCGGAAAGTGCTTATCGCCGACGCCGTTGCGCCCCTGGTACGCGCCGTGTTCGCTGCGGAAACGCCGGGTTTCGCGGCGTCATGGATCGGGGTAATCGCCTATACCGTCCAGATCTACTT
>CAZNRF010000029.1:0-15867 GCA_964575075.1 uncultured Spirochaeta sp.
CTCCTGCCGCGCTAGGATCAACGCTACTTGCCGATCCTGTACGTCCTGAAACGACGCTTCGCCCAGTTCCCGGCGCCGGGTTTCCACCTCGAACTCCCGCTCCCGCAGTTGCAGTGTTTGCTCAGCCAGCGTTGCTTCCTGCTGGCGTATGAGAATGCCCAGTGCGGCGGCCTCGGCGCGTCGGAAGGTACTATCTCGGGCGTCCCGAAGGCGGATGATCGCCTCCTGATAGTCGCGGCTCTGCTCCCAGGTTGTGCGAGACGGGACGAGTGGACGAACATCCACTGATGCAAACTCTCGTGACTGAATGTGTCCTGTTTCGGTCAGGGTAGTGTCTATCCCGGCCTGAAAAGCGAGCTGGGGGTACGGCTCGCTTCGCAGGGATGTTCCGAATTGCCGTGAATTGTCGGATCCGCTCTCATACTCCCCGCTGAGACTCAAAGATGACGAGTCCCACCCCGGTGTTGCATCGAACCCGTCTTCAGTCGCCGATAGCGTCTGCATTGCCTGTCGGACCGAGAGATTCCAATCCGGAGCGCTGCGAGCGATGTCCTCGACGGAACGCTCCCGTTCCGGTGATTGCCCAACCTGAGCCGCCGGCCCGGATGGAAGTACCAATCCGGTAACCATCAGAGATACAACAAACGGCATGGGACGGGTGCGGTGAAATCTCATGGGTCCTCCCGGTGAGTGGTAATCAGGCTGAGCAGTCCCGGTACCAGAAACAGCGTAAACGCCGTAGATACAACAAGCCCTCCGGATACGGCAATCCCTAACGGTTGGACGATACTGGAACCCTCTCCCAAACCGATAGCGATGGGGAGCACCCCAAACACGGTGGTTAGCATCGTCATAAGAATTGGCGTGAACCGGAGTGTCGCCGCCTGGACGATCGCCTCCACTTTGTCCGATGACTCGCGGCGTATTCGAAGATAAAAATCGATCATGATAATCGCGTTGTTTACTACGATTCCGCCAAGCAGAATCGTGCCCAACATCGAGTTAAGACTCAAGGTCGAATTGAATAGGTACAAACTCGCCACAACGCCGATAACGCCAAACGGTACCGATACCAGAATCACCAGTGGTATTACCAGTGAGTTGAATTGAAACGCCAACAACAGAAAAATCAGTACCAGTGATACCGCAAGAGCAATAAACAGAGATTGGATTGCATCGTCCATCTCCTGCTGCGGATTGTCGAAGCGGACCGAGAATCCCGGTGGGAGGTCGAGATCAGATTGAACTGCGCGACGGATCACTTCCTCCCCTGCCATCCGGTCCGCTGCCGCGCTCGCCGGGCCCATACTGGCATAGAGTCGGAAGATGCGCGAGCCATCTTCCGACGCGATCCCCGATACGCCGGTACTTTCGGAAAAGTCGAAAAAATGCTTCAGCGGAATGGCGCTGTTGGAGTAGGGGACCAGCATATTCCGGAGTTGAGAGCGGCCGTCAATGAGATCCTCCGGATATTCCGCACGCACCATGATGCGCTCGCTGCCGGACGCAAATTCCACGGCAGTGGTTCCGCCGAGGATTGTGGCCACGAGGGAGAGTAACTGTGACTCAGAGTACTCCGGAATGCCGTCAATGATCTCCGTTCGGGTCCGCAGCTCCAGCTCGTCGGAGTAACTGGTCGAGGGATTAGTGAAGGACCATCGGTACTGTTCCGTATCGGTCACGATCTCTCGCAGTTGCTCAAGTATTCCTACCGCCGTGGCCGGATCATCTCCGATAACGCTGATCTGCAGATCCATCGTCCGCGGGAGCGGTAATTGTGCCGGGTCCCACGCCATAACGTTGAAGTACCAGTCACCCTCGGAAGGAAACTCATCCTGGAGCTCCCCTAACACCATATCCGCCGCGTCCGAGCTGCGCAGGTTAACAAAGAGTCGATTAAATCGACCGGCAACATCAGCGTAAGTGTCCACTACTTCCGGTCCCACCCGCTCCCGGATGCGTCGCTGCAGGTCGGGAATGACGTCGTCGATGATCTGGTTGCGGTCGTTCACGGCGGCGTTTCTGAAAAACACCACGATTCGGTCACTCGACGGGGCGGATACGATTTCCCGGGGGATCTGTGGCAGAACACCGACGATCATCGCAACCAGGAGAGCCCCTGAAAACAGAAGCCCTAAAACCGTAACTGATCGACGGCGAAGCATTGCTGTGAGGATGTAGCCGTAGCCGCGGCGCATGCGCTCCATCGTCATGTATGATATGCGCTGGAGCCCGGTGAGGGCCTCCCCGGCGTGAAGGTGGGTACGGAACATGAGAAACGCGAGAATAGGGAGAACCGTCAGGGCTACCACCATGGCGATGAGAAGCGAAAACACTACGGTCCGGGCCTGGTCTCCGAGGATCGCGCTGGTCAGGGGGGCTGTCAGGGAGAGCGGGAGAAATACTAAGACCGAGGTGAGCGTAGAGGCGATGACGGGAACGCGGACCTCCGCGACGGCATCGATGATGGTACGTCGGAGTTCGACGGCGCTCCCAATCTGAGCGCGCGTGAACCGCAGGCGGTGAATATTCTCAATAACGACGATCGATGAATCGATTACCATACCCACCGCCAGCGCTATACCTCCGAGTGAAATGAGATTAAGACTGACGCCGAATCCATACATCAGGATGAACGTGAGAACGATCGTGGTAGGCAATGAGATTCCGATAAGCACGGTATTGCGCCACTCACCAAGGCCAAGAAAGACCACCAGCATCGCAAGAAACGCGCCAATTATCGCCGCCTGCACCACATTTCGTACGGAGCGATCGATGTAGTCCGCTGGATCCAGGTACGTCTCAAAGACCGTATCCGAGGGGAGGCGCCCTTCTTGGCGAGCAGCCGTCAGCGCCGCTTCGAGCGCCCAACCCATTTCGCGCACGTTCCCGCCGTCGGTGGGGGTAGCGGTGATCTGAATGCCCCGTTCCCCGTTCATCACGAACACCCGGGAGGGGAGGGAGTAGGCAATCTCTACCGCTGCGATATCTTGCAGGAGAACTCGCTGATCACCCAACCGGCCAACTTCAATGTTTTCCAGTTGTGTCAGCTCGTCGCTTCCGCGGCGAAACCGCACCGTGTAAGAACGATCTCCCTCCTCCAGGGTTCCGATCGATCGGGTAGAGGCATTGGATTGAAGCGCATTTTCCACGTCGGCGATGGTGAGGCCCGCCGCGAGGAGCTCGTGCTGCTGCAGGGTAACTGCCGCCTCTAATTCCTCGACCGGATAGATCTCCACCGTCTCAACATCGGGAATCTGATCCAGGTCAGACTGAACTGAGGCGTCCAGCATCGCGAATAATTCTTCGGGGCTGACCGACGGGGAATTGACTCCCACGATGAGGTATCCGGCGTTCTCGCCGGAGAAGAATCGGACCTGATACGAGTTTCTCAGCCGTGCCGGTAGCCTGCCGGCGATTGAGGACATCGCACTATCCACCTCATTACGCGCCTCATCTGGATCGGTATCCCAATCGAAGGTAAGCGTGAACGAACTGCGATCGTTTTCGTATGACGATTCCAGAACGTCTACCCCTGAGATAGCGAGGAGTTGCGCCTCGATTCCGTCGCCGTATTCGTCGGAGAAGTCTACTGCGGATATTCCGGCATGATTGATCGATGCACGAACTCGAGGACGCTGTGTTTGAGGATATAACTGTATCGGAAGCCGATTAACCAGAACGACGCCCAGCACTACGAGTACCAGCGTCAGCAGAATTGCTCCCGTGGACTTGCGAAACAGAAATGAAAGCATACCTTATCGCTCGTCCGCCACCGACTGGCCGTCTCTCTCCCTGCCCGTTGGCGCTGCGATGTATCGCACTCCCTCAGTCAACCCTTCACTCACATGGACAAGGTCGTCGAACACCGCTCCCAGCGTGACCGGTTGCGCCGTGAGTTCATTGTTATCGGACACGGTCCAGACCACGTCGGCGCCAAGTCGTCTTACCACCGCCTCCCGGGGCACAAAGACTCCGCGGACGCGATCAACCGGCAGTTCAATAACCAGATACTCGCCGAGACGCATTGCCGTTGTGGGAGGAACCTCGAAGGTGAGCTCATAGAGGCCCGTTTCATAGTCAGGCTCGAGGGAGCGAGAGGCCAGTCTTGCCGTTACGGCCTCACCCGTCGTAGTACGCGCGGTAACCTGCTGTCCCTCGGTGACCCGAAATGCATCCTTGTCGCTCACAACAGTCTCCACGACGAAGCCGTCTGTGCCGAGGATCACCACCGCACACTGTCCCGGTTGAACCTCCTGCTCCCGTCGGACCGAGATTTCCGCGATACGCCCGGAAACGCGGCTGGTCACTGGCGATGGCTGGTAGAGTTGTAGGGCATCGTCCCGGCGGCGCACCGTCAGGAGCGTGTCTCCCGATTCGACCATTGATCCTTCCGTCACCATAATCTCATCAACGAATCCGGTGGACGGTACGGAATGCTCGATTCTGCTGAGTGGCCGTAAGCGACCGGCCACGGATATGATGTGAGAACGCGACTCAACGGAAGCGGTTGACACTGAGGACTGCTGTTGTGCGGGGAGACGACTGACGAGGGCAGTGGCGACTACCATTACGATGAGCAAAGACGCGTATCCGAGGCGGACCATGAGCACTCCTTGTGGCATATTGTAAGCATGCACGGACAGTCCCGCCCCGGCTGCCCATGAAGGCCGTGTGCTTGACAGGATACCGAACTATTCACACCGGAAGCAAGTTTTCAACGATCTTCGTTGCCGACCACTATCTCGGCATGGTCAATCTCGACAACTGTGGCCGTCATTGCTACCATCACAGCTACCATGGACATCGTTCTTCCTATTGATCCGTTTCTCGCGGAACTGTTCCCCCACACGATCGACGTTCCCGCACTGCGGGTAGTGCGCAGCGGCGCCCACGATGACGCGTTGCGGGTCCTCTTGTCGTTTTATTCGTATGGGTCGGCTACACCCACCGTATCGGTAGACCATGAGACGGTGACCGTTCACGTGCCGGGACTTCCAAAGATAGACAACGACGATTCCCGGGTGCAGGATGTGCTGCGTCTCCTCGAGGCTGACGAGCTGGATGAGGCGCAACGGGCGGCGGAGGAACTCCTCAAGGTCGATCCATCGGTGGCGTTGCTGCACAGAATTCGTGCCGCAACGTTTCACGCGGTGGACAACGCTATTGGCGCCGTAGACGCCTACCGGACGGGGTTGTGCTGGCATCCTGAGGATGTACCGATGCTGATCTCCGCCGCACAAGTGCTCCTTACGGATCTGGATGATGTGGGGCGCGCCCGGGTCTTCCTCGAGCGAGCTCGCACGGTGGCGCCGAGGGACCCGCAGGTGCTCCTGGGGCAAGCCGTGATCGCGGACTACCAGGAGGACTGGGATGGCGCGTTTCGATTCGGCATTGAGGTCGTCAAGGCCGCCGAGCCGGACAGCGATGAGTATGACCAGGGGCTGCAGCTGGCCCACGCCACGGCGCGAAAAATCGCTCACCACCGGATGGGATCACTTGAGGATCTCGTGCGATCCTGGGGCGAGACGATCGCGACCAAGAGCGGGCGCCCTATTGTGATTCAACAGCGCGACGATCTTCCCGTTCCGGCGATGTTGCACATCGCCGAGCCGCACAACCTCAAGGAACACCAGATCTACTACCGGGAGCGATCACTTCACGCCTATCATCTGATCATGAATCAGCTCACCGTCCTCCGGCGTACGATCGAAGCGCGGGCCGCGGGGGAGGCGATCATGGCGGGTACCACGGAAGCGCAGGTTGTCTCGTTTAAAGAAGACTTCGGTGAGATGGTGGAGGATACTCCCAGCGGAGATGCCTATCTGTCGCAGTTGTTTGCCGCGGTAAACGGCCAGATCATTTCAACACCGATCGATCTGTTCGTGGAAGCGATTCTCCACGATGAGCTTCCGGAGTTTCGCCCGGTGCAGTTTCTGGGGCTGCGAAACCTGGTTGAAGCGGCGGAGCAGTCGGTGGCACATCCTGCGGAGACGGCGGACATGCCGGACCGGATAACCCGAGTCTCAGCGGTACTCAATCTGGTGGTAGCATATCTCTACCGTGATCTATACGGCCACGATATAGCGGCCCGATTTCAGGTGAATGATGCCGTACGAGAGATGGGGCAACGTTTTTACACGCAGTTCTTGGAACTGGCCCGGGAGAGCCGTCCCGCCGCTGAGTGGCAGCTTGTGCGGGACTGGGGCGACGAGCTCGGTGTGCTCAAATATGTGATGCTCAGGCAGGATCCGGCTCCGGCGCAGGGGCCGGGGATTCCGCCTGATACGCCGCCGGTTACCATGAGCGGGGATGCTCCGGAGGAAGAACCGGAAGATCGGGATGAACCCTGGGTCCGTTTCGATCAGGTCACCCCGGCGATCCTCTCCGCCCTGGACTACTTCGACGATCTCGACCGCCAATCTATTACCAAGATTGCCCAGGAGATCGCCGAGTACGGGATGAAAGGGCTGAATCCCGCGGATCGGGAGACCGAGTTCTATCTCAAGACGGTACCTGATGCGGTTTTCTCGAGTCGCGCGTTGCTGGCGTGGTTGTACACGGCGTTTCAGCTGCTGGGAGCGGATGTGGACCCGGGATTCGATTATTCGGCGGAATACGCCGAAGCGCGTCGGCTTCGCGGATTGCGCGGCCACAGCGAGCCGGAAGAGTAACTATTTGACGGATCGGTGGGGAAGGGCGCATCATTTACGGAGGAGGGCCTATGGCTACCTCAGAACATGTGTCGATTTCCCAGAAGCAGAAGCGTGAGTATGATCTCTTCGGCCCATGGGTCTTAGAGATAGAGAACGTTGAGGATGTTCCGCAAACGTTTGTCTCCAGCGTCTCCCTCACCGAGGCCACGGAACTGGCGTTTAAGGTACCCCGCCGGGTAGAACGGCGAAACGTGCGGCCCGGAGATGATCTCTATGATTATCTGGTCACCTTGGATGGTGAAGGGATCTCCGTGCATCGTCGCAGGTCTGACGGCGTGGACTCCCAGCGGATCGGGTACGGCCGCATTGCCGCCGTGAAGACGCTGTATGACTTGCTCCATGGCGAACTGACGCTCATCCCCGGTGACGAGACCGTTTCCATTCCATTCAACACCGTCTCTGAGGATGTGATTCACCACGCGGTGGAAATCATCCGCCGTCATATCCGCGGATCAGCGCGCTCGGTTCCTCCCGCCGCGGTCAACCCGGACGACATGATCTACCTCTATCGCGGGTTGCTCCACCGGGAAGCGGCGTATGAAGCGGCGGCCCCGGTGGCATACCAACCGCCGCGGTCGGTGGAAAAACGGGAACCCACCGTGCTGGATCGGCTTCTGGATGTGATAAAGCGTCCTACCCTCCGGGCGCTCTTGGTGATCGTTTCCGGCCATGATCTCATCGTGTATCGTGGCGAGCCGCCGGTGACGCGCTTCGGCAGGGGAAATTACGGGTATTCCCGGACGATCACTCCACGTCCCGTTGAAACGGTCTCCACCGAACGGGAGCCGGTGTATGCCGATTGCGCCCGCCTGCGGATCGGAGGTCACGAGACTGAACTGTCGTTTCTGGTAGGTTCCGATTTCGAATCGGCTCGGGTGGATACCGCCTTACACGCCGTCTGAGGCTTCGGGCAGCTCCATTACGAAGGTCGAGACGTCCTCACTCGCCACGTACAACCGGCCGGTGTGGCCGCTGTGGACGATTTCCCGAGCGATGCTGAGTCCGAGGCCGGTGCCGGAGCCGTCGCCCTTGGTGGTAACAAACGGATCGAATATGCGCGTTCGGTCCGCTTCCGGAACCCCCGGACCGCTGTCACTCACGCGGCATATCAGTCGTCCCGCTTGAACGGATGCCTCAACGGAAATCCATCGTTCTCCCTCCTCCTGCTCCACCTGTACGGCGTGCACCGCATTCAGAAACAGGTTCAGGAGCACCTGGCTGATTTCATCACTGCGGCAGTGAATCGTAAGAGCGGGTGGCACGCTGATCGTCAGGGTCGTACCCTCCAGGGCGGGCCGGATGAGCGCCGCCACACCCCGTACGATTTCGGCAAAGGCAACGGTTTTCCGTGGGCGGGACCGAGTAACTCCGCGGGAGTAGGTGAGCAAGTTCTGAACCACCGTTTCAATTCGGTCCAGACCATGGTGAATGTCCGAGGAAAGTCGCGCGATATCGATATCCGATTCGGAGTAGTGCTGCGCCGCAGCCCGTTCCATTTCCCGAATGGAACTGCGCATAAACGTCAGGGGATTGTTGATTTCATGCGCCATTCCGGCGGCCAGTTGGCCGATCGTGGCCAGCCGCTCCTGGTTTCGCATGTGCAAGTGGAGCTCATCAATTCGGGCCTGCTCCGTTTCGAGCTGTGCCAGGGCAGTATCTCGCTCGCGGACCAGGCTGACCCAGGGAGTTACATCACTGATCGTGATAATAGAACCGGCTCGCCGATTTCCGCGATGATTGCGCTTGATCGGCTTGATCCATACATCGAGGTGTTGCGTCTCGTGAGCGTCTCGCGCCACCGCCGCCTCGCGATGACTGCGTGCATCCAGCGGGATGTCTCGCAGAATAGTGTCCAGGGGGTGTGTATCCAGCGCGAGCCGTCCCACCGCATCAGGATTGATGCCCAGTAATTCCTGCGCCTGGTGATTCATATCCCAGATCAGTCCCTCCCTGTCTACGGTGATCACCGCCGCCGAAACGTCTTCCAGAATTTCCCGGTGATGAACCGGAAATACCCGAAGCAGGTTGTACTGATGAATCGCCACGAAAAACACCAGGCCGGAGAGCGCAAAGGCGATAGGCGTATAGTCTTTTTGGATCTCAGGAATAATACGAAACACGTACAACAGGTTCACGAAAACCGGGACAACCGCGCCAACGGTCATGAGTATCGACTGCCGCCGCACGAGCTGTCCGGCCCGGGCTCCGGAGGTGATGAAGAGGGTGACTCCGAGTAACAGGAGCGTATACAGATAGATGCCATTGATCCAGAACGCCGGACCGTAAGACGGGCGCATCGTAAGAAACCCGGCGACCTCCATGAAGTGTTCCTGCTGCCAGAAGAGGTGATGGTATTCGTTGGTCCAGATCACCGCGACGGAGATCATCGGAGCCACGGTGAACCATCGAAAAACCCGCCATCGGCTCAATGACTCCATTCCGGAGTAGGAAAACGCAAATGCCAGCCACGCCAGACCGGAGCCGAGAAAAAACACATGCCCCATTTTGGCCCAGAAGGCAGTGGCTTCGGCCGTGGCGGATACGAGCTCCAAAGTGTTGGCGCCGAGAAACGCGCCGACCATAGCCAGGTACCAAATGAGCCCCTGGGCAACGAGACTGCCGCGATAGGGCCACACACTCCGAACGGAGACGAGGAGCGCGACGATTCCAACGGGAGCAGCTACCAAATAGAGGGTGTAGTCAAGCTCAGTCATGGGCAGTGCGAATGAGGACCTCGTGACATCGCCCGGAGCACCGGCGGCTCATCATCTACATATAGGATTGTTTGCGTCACCGTTCCTCCCGACCGCGATACATCTTGGCAGAAAAGCTGAGAGCTTTACTGTGAATACTATCACGGTCTCGGCCGATTTTCGTGCGTTACGAGCCCTCGGGTCGTGGCCACAAGCGAATTGGATCCAGCAGTTCCGCCGGGAGGTGCGGGAGGGAAAACATTGGCGTTAATTTGATACTGCCGGATTCCGCTTCATAGGTGAGCTCCAGTTGTGAGTCCGAGTATACCTGGGACGAACGGAAGATGCCCGCCGCTACCCGGTAGAAGGGGTACGTTCCTCGTCGGATTCCCGAAAGTGGATCACCGGGGAAAATGAGCAGAAACTCCCAGTGCTGCGCCTCCAGGGGGCGGATGTCTACCCGCATCTCCCGGCCGTCCACCACCCATTGTCCCGCGTAGGGCTGTGTCTCGCTATACTCGTCATTGCGGCGATCGTACCGCATGGGATGTCGGCCGTACCGAAACAGGGTCCCGAAATCCTCGGAGAACTCCATTGGATAAAACCAGGTATCCTCCCGGAGAACCACGATCTCTCCCGATTCCGGAAGAATATCCACCCAGAATCCGCCTTCTTCGAAACGCCGCAAGTAAAGCCCTCGGCGACCTCGCTCGGTAAGATGCGAGATGACCACCGGATCCCGCCGGTTGATCCCGATACTGATATACCACTCGTTGTCCGCTATAATCTGCCGGAGCGTTTCGGCATCCACTCGGGGATTCACCACCGTCATGCAAAGTACGGCAGCCGCATATAAGAGAGATCGTCGCCACATATCAGGACCCCTCGGTGATGCGAAAGAACTCCCACCGGTCGATCAACGAGGCAGGGAGTTCTGACCTACTCTTGAACGGAACGGCCGAAGAAGACGACCTTTCCGTGACGGGGCTCCAGAGCTCCACCGTCAGCGGATCTGCGTCAAGATGAGTACCCGTCACGAGGTACGCGGTGCGATCATAGTAGGCCATCACCGCGAAAAAATCATCGGACGCTTCGGCGAGCTCGAGCGCGTCTATCGGTATCGCAGCATTCTCGGTATGTTCCAGGGTAGCGTGATACTCATCCGAGGATGCTTCCCGGAGGAGGGTGGGAAATGCGCTATCGGACAGGATCACTCGATGACCGTACCGGTTCTCCGTGTAGACACCGCCGGCTTGAGCAATACGGTTTAACTGACCCGGATCGAGGGGAGTATCCATCAGGGATTCCATGATCGCTGCGTATACTATCAACTCGCTGCCGTACTCACCGATCGTAATCTCGTGCCGCTCCGGAAACCCTACGTGATCGGCAAGCTCTCTGTCCGCGGCAAGGTCAACCAGCGGGGGAAGTGCTTGAGGTGAGGCTACCTCCACCGCAAAAACGCCGAATAGCGCCCAAATATACGGTAGTTTCATAACAAACAAAAACAATAACTCAAATACTCAGTGTTCGCAACGATTTTCCACGTTGAAGTGGGCCGTAGGTTCACATATTTAGGTGAGAGAAGTGCTAAACATGATAGGTTTAACGAAACGTGTGGGATGTGATTCGGGTGGTTGGTACGCCGACCCAGTTGCGGACCACCACGAACTCTGTCTGGTTTGGCGCAACCGAGTACATCGGGCGTTTTCACGCCGAGGGAATCGCAATCCGCTACCTCGAGTAGTCAATCAAAAGGATCTATTTCGGCGGCGGGGGATCCCTCCGGTGCTTTTTTGTGTTCACACAATCTTAACACCAGCTATAACCGATGTTGATACTGCACAGTTATCTTGGACCAATGTTTAGATCAATAAATATTATTATGGTATCAATTGCAGTAGCCATCATCGCCGTGGGGTGTGCTACCACTGAAGGCGGTCCGGAGGAACCCGCGGTGGGCCTCACTGCCGAAAATCCGACCTACATCTCTCCCGCCTCCTCGGCTGGTGTGGACGACCTGTTCATCAGTAACGTCCAGCTCAACCTGGCGGAGGATGCGGTTCCTCGGGGATACTCCATTGCAGTGACACGAGAGGACGGCACCGAAGTATGCCGCATCGCCCGTGAATCAGATGATTCTGATGAGCGGATCGAGGTCCCCGAAGAGATCTCATGGAACGGACGGAATCAGTCGGGCCACTTCGTTGATGACGGAACCTATCTTGTTTCGCTGTCAGTCACTGACACCGCCGGACAGTCTACAGAAAGTGAACCGGTAGGTGTGGTGGTAGACAACTCGCCCCCAACCGCCAGTGTAAACAGCGAATACCGGGTTTTCTCTCCCGGAGGCGACGATGAGCGTAACGTGATGCCGATACGGCAAGACGGCGAGGATGCGGACCGCTGGAGCGGTGACATCGTAGATGATGCAGGAGAAATCGTCCGCGGCTGGGACTGGAACGATTCCCTCCCGGAGCGTATCGAGTGGGACGGCCGGGACGATGATGGAGATCTCGTTCCTGATGGTGATTACGTCTACGTTTTGAACGGTGAGGATAACGCGGGAAACGTTACCGTTGCCCGGCAAGACAACATCCGTGTGAGTACCGGCGTACGGGACGTTGCCGTATCCGCCGCCCGCCGCCACTTCTCTCCCAATGACGATGATGTTCGGGAGTCGGTTGATTTTGAGATCGATCTATCCGGAGACGCTGAAATCCGTGAGTGGGAGTTTCGCGTAGAGAATAGCGATGGAGATACGGTTGAAGAGTCGGCCGGTGAAAGCGACGTTCCGGAAACCATTGAGTTCCGTGGTCGTTCCGACGATGAAGCACTGCCCGAGGGCGCGTATCAGGCGCGTCTGACCGTAACGCAGCGAAACGGAGAGATCCAGGAAGACTCGAGTCGACCGGTGACGTTGGACGTGACCGCTCCGGAGGCTTCCGCCGAGGCCGGCGCCGACGCGACCGACGAGTCACTCACGGTGACGCAGGGTTCCGATGGGGCTTCCTCGTGGCGCGGACGCATAGTTCCCGTCGATGAAGAGGATAGCATTCTCTCAGTGGAGTGGAGCGATGAGCTGCCCGAGGAGTTTACCTGGAACGGCCAAACCGAAAGCGGTGAATCCGCTGCCGGCGGGCGCTATCGCTACATCCTCAGCGCTACCGACCGTGCCGGGAACCGTACCGAGGTTGAAACGGACGAGTTTCTCCTTGATAGAGATGCACCTTCACTATCGGTTGATATTGAACCAAAGCCGTTCTTTCCGGCCGACGACAGCGATGAGACCGAACTCCAGATAGCCGTGGACACCTCAGACCGCACCGATATCGCGGAATGGCAGGTGACGATTTATGACCCGGAGGGAGACCGATTTGCGCGATTTGGCGAAGAAGGAACGCCTCCGGAGCCGATCACCTGGGACGGGCGCAGCGACGACGGAGATCTGCCCGAGTCCGCCCGAGACTATACTGCGGCGGTGACCGTTACCGACGAGGTTGGTAATTCGGCTACCACCGAACGCACCGTGCCGGTGGGAATTCTCGTTGAGCGTGATCAGGGTGATGATCTGAGATTTAGTATCACCGGTATTCGCTTTGCATCCTTTGAAGCGGACTACGAGAACCTTGAGGACCGGGATGTCGTTGAGCAGAATGAAGAAACCCTGGATGAGATTGCGGACCTCCTCAACCGCTACCCCGATCAGCAGGTGGTCATTGAAGGACACGCCGTTCACATCTTCTACCGGGAGGACGCCATGGAGCGCGAACAGGAAGATGTCCTGCTACCGCTGTCGCAGGAACGGGCCGAGGTGATCCTGGATGCGTTGGTGGAGCGTGGTGTAAGCGAAGATCGCCTCTCCGCCGTGGGCCGGGGTGGTAGTGAACCGATCGTACCCCACAGCGATATGCAGAACCGTTGGAAGAATCGACGGGTGGAGTTTGAGGTGCAGTCGTAACCACTCGCCACTGCGAGAAAAAAACCGAGACCCAGTACAACGCGCCCGGGCGGCTTTGCCGTCCGGGCGCTCCTTATGCTCGGTCGTACAACCGCCCTGGCACTACAAATTTCTTGACCGCGGCACAGTTCTTGCTTGATAATGAAACATGAAACCTCCCTTTTTTCAAATACGACGACACACGTTGAAAATGCTGGGTGCAGGCCTGGTCGCTCTGGCGCTGGCAGGATGTGACACGGATCTCGTCTTTGAGAACGAGTTTGATCCTGAAGCGAGCAACTCCCCGTTGAGTACCTCCGTAACCAACCTGTACGTGTCTGGATTTATGAATGAGTTTTCGCAGAAGACCGTGGACTTTGGATGGGACCGGGTACCACAGGCGCTGTCCTACGAATACGAGATCGTCCGGATCGGGTGGAGAGATGATACTGGAGCAGATGCGTTTCGTGAGGTTGACTCCGGTGTGCGTGATCTTGAGACCCGAGGATCGCTCGCACAAACGCCGGAGGGGGAAAATCCGTTTGACACGGCGTTCGCCTTCGACGGCGTATACGCGATTCGCGTGCGATATCTCGCTACTGCAACCAATAACGGGGTTACCAGTGACGCATGGAGCCCCTGGAGCCCGCCGGTTGAGCGCGGATTAGGTGCGGAACTGTACTATTGGCACACGCGTCAGCTGGGCCGCAGTGATCTGTATCAAGGCTGGTTCGACTTCCGCGGGGACCGCTTCATCTTTGAAGTGGATTTCGCGGGATTTGGAGCCGCAAACAACACGATGTTCCTGTTTATCGATGACGAGTTCTCCGGCTACGAGAATGGTGCCGATCCATCCATCCGCATCTATGATGCGGAGAACAGCTTCAATGGTCCCTTCTTCGAGGGAGACTTCGACTTCAACAAGATGGAGAATCCCGTGACGTTTACCATGCCACCATCGGAGCGGTTATTCATCGTGCTGGAATCCCATAACCCCGATTTCACCGAATTCGAAATTGAAATCGACTTCTGAGGCGTAAGGAAACATGTACATGAAACGTGAAAAAGTTACATTGATCGTGAAGGCATGGGTGGTGGTGATGCTGCTGGGCGCAGCGGGATCCGCGCTGTTTGCGCAGGACGCCGGCGCCGATTCGGAGGGGCAATCTGATGGGGTGGGCGAGGGACTCCCGCGCGTTCTGGTTATTCCTTTTGCCAACGCCACGGGGCAGGCTCAGAACGATGCGGTAGCCACCACCACCAGTGACACGATCGGGCTCACCGTGGATCTGCTCGGTCAGTACGAACCGGTGGAAATGCCGGAGCTCTCACCTGAACAGCGGGAGTTGCCCCTGGAGGAGCTGGCGGCCACCCTCGCGGAAGAGCTTGCCGTGGAGAGCGTTTTGTTTGGGCGGGTCACCCGGGACGATGACGGCGTGTTTGATTTTTCCCTCTCCGTGTATGACCGGCAAGAACAGGCGGTGACGACCACCACCGAAACGGAGTCCACGAGTCTGTTCGGCGTGTTTGATGCTGCCGATGAGCTGGTGGCGGAAGCGGTCTCGGCGTTCTCGGGAGTGCGGGTTGGATTTGGATCGATCCGGTTTGTTCCTGATGGCGCCTTTACCTACCGGGTATATCTGGACGGGTCTTTGGCCGGGGAGGATGTGCGCGCAATCGATCGGGTGCTCATCGGTACGCGGACGATTCGCATTACGCAGCTGGTCTCCGGGATCGAACGGGAGATCTTCCGGGAGCAATTCACGCTGGATGAGGGGGACACGATCTCCGTCGCGATCGAGGTTCCCGCCGCGACCGAAGCCGAGCGCGCCCGGGCCGCGGAGCTGGCCGACCGAATCCGGGAACGCCTGGATGACGCCACCGGCCTCGAGACGGTACCCGGAGACCTGGGCGAGCTGGATCAGATCCTGTCCGTGGCGCCGTCGGCGCTCTCGGGTGGAGAAGGCACGTTGGCGCACTTACAGGAGCGATACGAGCTGGTGGGGATGATTCCGGAGATGGTCGCTACCGATTTCGCGATTCCCGCCTCCCAGTCAAACGAGGCGTCCCGAAACGCGGTTCGGGAATTTGTTGATCCCCTCTCTGAGAAGATCTATGAGCTCTTGGACAGCGAGCGCACCGATCCCGAGGCGGAACAGCTGCTGTTTGATGCCCGCCGGAGTGGAGCGGTTCTGTACAATCTGCTCGTCTTACGGCGTGCCGCGTTTGACCGCGATGAGTTTGAGCAGATACGACGGATCAACGTGATGCTTTCCTTAACAAACGCGCGGCTGGTGCGCCGCGGCAGGATCGAGGCACCGTACAATGAGGTTACCAACGATACCCGCCAGTTCACCCGGCGCTACGATCGAGCGGTGCGGCGCCGACGCCCCTTCTGGCATTGGGTAGCCGGCACCATCGGAACTGCAGGATTTCTGGGCGGCAGTTACCTCCAACTGGTGGCGATGCCGCAACAGCGCGACACGATCGACGAGGAACTTGAACGGTACAACGCCGC